>CAYHRX010000203.1:0-6206 GCA_964359075.1 uncultured Chitinophagales bacterium | reverse complement strand
TCACTGTTGGCATGGGTGCAATCGTCCCCTGACGACTGCAGTCCTCCCCCATACCAAACCGACTTCACCCTTCACGAATCCTGCAATTCCTATTCGTTTTCCGACCACGCGAACATCCCAATAGTCTCTTTCTGACGCACCACCGCGAACTGGCAAGCAGTTTGCGATGTCCATACATCCTGGAACAGGCATTTCATGCAAACGGTGTGAAGAGTCTTTATGCCAAACAGATTCGATATGCTACTTTGGGGTGGACGAACCAACGCGGCATTGAAAAACAAAGCGCGTATCGCCGCGCTAGCATTGTTGATTACGACCGGCTTCAACACACGCGTCGCAGCTCAAGCGAGTTTCGAGAGCATCACTAGTGGTGCATGGAATTCTGCCTCAACTTGGACGATGGTGGCAGGAACTGACGCAGATGGTCGGCCCGATGCCAACGATAACGTGAGAATAAGAAGCGGACACAACATCACCACAGGGAATGCAAACAGAGACTGTGCAAACCTCGTCATCGATGCGAGCGGCATTCTCACAGTCGACAATACAAACAACGTCCGCATCAACGCAAACCCCGGTTCCGCAACAATCAACGGCACTGTTGTCATGAGCAGCAGCGGAAGGTTGCTCGAAACGGGAAATGGGACTCGCACGCTCAACATCGGGAGTGGCGGCAAGCTGACAATCAGTGGAGGAGCCGGTAACCCTACATTCGACATTTACAGCTTCGACGTCAACAGCACCGTCGAGTACACTGCGAACGCCAACCAGACAGTACAATCAAAGATCGTCTATGGGAAACTGACATTGGGTGGAACTGGCAAGAAGACTGTCGGACCGCTCCCTACCGACACGACGTTTACGTGTGCCGGCAAACTGACTATTGGCAGCGGTGTCACCTTTGATGTCTCGACCAATATCCTGTATATCAACCTTAACGGTGATGTCGAGAACAACGGCACTCTTGACGCGTCCGTCGGGACCACAGTGCTCAAAATGAGGGGCGCGCTGTGGACCAACAACGGTGTGCACCTGCCAAGCACAACGCCCGGCTTCGGCCATCAGCCGACAACAACGTTCTTCAACACACAGATAGGCGGGACAACGGCGGTGCAGAGATTCTATGATGTGATCATCGACGGCACCTCCAATGCTATGGTGAGCATCGACTCAGCCCGCAACTTCGAGATCAAGCCGGGAGCGGCACTTGATGGCGGGTCCGGCACCCACAAAGTGATGGGCAATTGGGTCAATAGCGGAACGTTTGACCCGAGCACATCCACCGTGAGATTGATCGGCACAACCAACCAGACTGTTGCGTCGTCCACTTTCGACAAACTCATCGTAAACAACCCGGCGGGGGTAACACTGACAGGTGACGTGTCAGTGACCGGCACACTTACCCTTGCAAGCGGAAATCTGAACACCGGCGGCTATGTCTTGACAATGAATAATAGCTCTCCGTCGGCGTTGACGCTTGGTTCGAATCAGATCTTCGGGACCATCTCCCGGTCGATCGCTCCCGGATCAACTGGAACGTACGAGTTGTTCAGCACAAACGCCTTCATCATTCCCAACGGGACGAACAACCCGACGAGCATTACGGCGACAGCGTACCCAAACTCCAACCCTCCCAATCTCGCTCCCGGCGCAGACACAAACATGATCGCAAAGCGCTTCTACACGATTACTCAAACCGGAGTAGGCTCAGGGTTTTCGTTCACAATGCGGGTCCCCTACCTGCAAAGCGAAGTGCGCGGCAACGAATCAAACTACGCGCTGTGGCGTAACGGCGGCGGCGGTTGGACAAATATGGGATCAACGATTGTTGATATCACAAACAACTACGTCGAACAAACCAGTCTCGATAGCTTCTCTGATTGGAGTATAGCGGAGAACACCGCGGCCCTGCCAATTCAGCTTGCCCATTTCTCCGCCACCGTCAATCAGAGCACGGGCGATGTACGACTTGCATGGGGAACCATCACGGAAACGAACAACTATGGATTCTATGTCCAACGCAGTCGCGGAAACCAAAATGGTTACTCCGATTTGTCAAACAGCTTCGTGCCTGGTCATGGAACCACAGTAGAACCGCATGAGTACAGCTGGACTAACGTAAACGTCCAACCCGGCACATACTATTATAGACTGAGACAGGTTGATCTGGACGGAAGGGAGCACTTCACTGATGGGGTTCGGGTAGTTATTGACGCCACGACGAGTGTGAGCGAGTCTGTGCCTGAAGTATTCAGTCTTGCGCAGAACTACCCTAACCCATTCAATCCGTCGACAACGATTGAGTTCACGGTTGAGGAAAAGGGAATGACGACGTTGGTCGTATACAACTTGCTCGGTCAGAAGATTGCCTCTCTCTTCTCCAGCATTGCCGTGCCCGGGCAAAAGTATGTCCTCCGCTTCGACGGAGATTATCTGACAAACGGGATCTATTTCGCCAAGCTCGTGAGTGGCAAGAGTTCCGCCTTGCGAAGAATGATTCTGCTGAAATAGGGATTCAGGGCTTCTGCATTCTTGTGCCTCCCCTCACTTGTCTGTTGCATCTCTCTGCCTAACCCCGCGATTCGGTGTCAACAATCGCTGCACGTAACCGCGGTAAGCACGTCTCATGCAATCTATTCACCCTTCTGTGATCACGCGAAAACGAATCACGAAAAACGTAACCATCAAACAAACCGACTCGACAATGTTCCAGCCTACAGGACTTGGTGTAGTACTCACCTATATTGAACCCAGCATTAAGTCACGCAAAAGCAACTCCCCATTCAATTCATCACACTTTTTCTGCGGGGGTCACCATGAAAGTCATCAACGCGTTTATCTTCATGCTAGCGCTCTGTCTTGCGTTAGGAAACGTGTATGGTCAAGTCCATTCCGGTCCCAATTGCGTCAACTTTTACGTCAATAGCATCACAGGCAACGATGCATGGGATGGTCTCTCCCCTACGTATATTGGGGGTACGTGGGGACCAAAGGTAACTCTCCAGTCAGGGGTTAATGCAGCGTCATGGAACGACATAGTAAATGTGGCGGCTGGGTACTACAATGAATCGGTCACGATTGACAAGAATCTGACATTGGCGGGACCATCTCATCCCTCGATAATGCACCTGACTCTCACGAACAACAGCATCGTGCAGCTCGCCGACGACTTTCACATCCTCGGGACACTAACTCTCCTGAGTGGTGAGCTGCAAACGTCCTCCAATAGAATCACCATAGCCAACAGTGACCCTAGTGCAGTGGTCATAACTGGAGGGTGCGTAAGCGGAGAGATCGAGCGTGCGGTCGCAGGAGGGTCGACAGGAACATACCAATTCACCAACGCGCACACATGTATTATCCCGGATGGAACACAACCCTCGAGGTGGCTTTCCGTCAGGGTGTATCCGAACCAGCAACCCCCAAACATCACGGGCGGAACGCCCGTCAACCGCTACTATGATATCATGGCTTCACAGCCACTAAACGGTGCATTGCGAATCGCGTATCTCGAATCCGAACTCAATGGGATCCTCGAAGGGAACCTGACATCGTTCCGCTGGAACTTCGATGACACGCACTGGGTCGAATGGGGCGGCGTACTGAACTCAAGCGACAACTTCGTGGAGATCGCTGGTGTGACTCTTGACAGCTGGTCAAAGTGGACGCTCGGTGATATCACGGCTCCCTTGCCTATCCAGCTCGCTCACTTCGAGGTCGCCACAGTCCAAAACTCGAACAATGTTCTGCTGACATGGGGAACGATTACAGAAACAAACAACTATGGGTTCTACATTCAGCAGCGGCTCGCATCTTCGCAGGAGTACACCGATGTGCCAAACAGCTTCGTTCCGGGCCACGGGACCACAATAGAGCCACACGAATATAGCTGGACTCACCAAAACGTTGCAGCCGGCACATATTACTACAGACTCAAGCAAGTGGATCTCGATGGAACGATTCACTTCACCGAAGGCCGCCAAGTAACAGTCTCGTCACCGACGGGAGTTGGCGAAGGAGAGGTCCCAGCAATCTTTGCGCTGGACCAGAACTACCCTAACCCCTTCAACCCAACAACGAACATACACTTCACGGTAGCGACGGCTGGATTCACAACACTTACAGTGTTCGATGTTCTCGGAAAGGAAGTGGCCTCCCTCTACGCCGGCATGGCAGAACCCGGCAAGCAGTACTCGGTCAGTTTTGATGCAGCCAGTTTGGCGAACGGTGCATACTTCTGCAAGCTGGCCAATGGCGCCCAGTCATCATTCAAGAGAATGCTGCTCCTCAAGTAGGGTTACTCAGAACGAGCCCCGGCAACTGTCGGGGCTCCTTCTTGCAGGGATACTCCGGAAGCAGCGCACTGTCCGGAACGTTTGGCAAAACTCTCAAATCCCATTCCACCAACGGCGAGGTATGTACCCATGCATGAATACTTCAAGAACCTCAACACAATCGATCCCCTGTTCCACGCAATAGTCCTATCAAGGATCCGCATGATTCGGGAGCGGGAGGGCCTTAGCTTCGTATCCATTGACGTCCTGACGGAAGAGGACGAGCTGGAGATCTTGAGGGAGTATTGCATGACGCTCTACAAGGAGTATCGAACGCTCCGCACAATCTTCCTTGAGAATATGCAAGTGAGTGGACGCTCGGTGGGATTCAAGCACAGCACAAACTAAAATCACGGTTTCCTGTGGAACGGGAGACCCACTCGACGGAGAGTGGCGTCTCCCGTTTTGTTTCAGCGAACGGATTTTGTATATTTGATACGCGAACGCGTGCAATTATCTTACGAATTGATGGCAGGTTGGTTTTCCAGCTTCTCAGTGGTTAGCAGAACCAAATCTCGCAGAAGCGCTGCTCTTGTTGCAGCCTCCCTCCTGCTCGTTTCAAACTCAGTCCCCACCAGTTCCGCTCAGACATTCGACACACTGCGCATCTGCACCTACAACCTCCTGAATTACCCGGGATCAACTTCATCGACACGCAACCCACAGTTTAGGCGAATCGTGAACGCCATCAATCCTGATATCCTTGTCGTTCAGGAGATGACATCCGCATCGGGTCAGACAGAGTTCTTGACGAGTGTCTTGAACTACACGACGCCGGGAAAGTATAGCGCTGTGCCTTTCCACGATGGGCCAGACACCGATAACGGACTATTCTACCGGTCGGATAAGGTCTCTGTTGTTGGTGAATCATATCTCACAACGAGCCTGCGAGATATTGCCGAGTACATCGTCCAGCCGACCAACTCCAATGAGCAACTGACGATCTACTCACTTCATCTTAAAGCGAGTCAGGGAAGTTCCAACGAGTCCCTGCGGCGCGCAGAGGCAAGTGTGTTGCGAAACCACGTGAACGCGTCGCCTCCTGGAACCAACCTCATCATTGCTGGAGACTACATCGCGTATAGCAGCACCGACTCAGGATTCCAGGAGCTGGTGAAAAGCCAATCGAATAACAATGGCCGGGCATTTGACCCGCTGAACCTCATCGGGACATGGAACAACAACGGCTCGTTTGCTCCGTACCATACACAGTCTCCACGCGTGCGCGCATTCGATGGCGGAGCAACGGGTGGGATGGATGACCGCTTCGATATGATCCTGACCTCCGCTTCAATGCAGGACAACATCCTCACAGCAACATACACCGCGTACGGAAACGACGGAAACCACTTCAATGACTCGATCAACCGTCTGCCAAATGCGGCAGTGCCAGATAGTATCGCGAACGCCCTGCACAGTTCTTCTGACCACATCCCGGTGTTTGCGCGGTTCATCTTCCCGGTCAGTGCACTCCCTGTTCAACTCAGCTCATTCAACGGCGTCTACATCTCCGGCTCTGTGTTGCTGACATGGGAAACCTTGAGCGAGACAAACAACTATGGATTCGAGGTTCAGAAGAGATTGGCAGGCGAGCAAGACTTCCGCACGATCCCAAACAGCTTCGTCCCCGGGAACGGCACTACACTTATTCCCCATCGCTACTCATTCACCGATCGCGCAGTCACGGCTGGAGACTGGTTCTACAGGCTCAAGCAGATCGATCTTGATGGCACAATCCACTACACTGAAGCAGTCGAGGTTGGTGTTCTTACCTCGGTGACCGCGAATGCGCCCACAGAGTACATGTTAACTCAGAACTACCCCAACCCTTTCAACCCTTCTACAGAGATTACGTTCTCACTAGCCCAGCCA
>CAYHRX010000202.1:0-6230 GCA_964359075.1 uncultured Chitinophagales bacterium | reverse complement strand
TGCATCTGGTCCATATTCGGCAACGCCAGCGACAAAATTCTGCAGACTTGCGCCGCTCAGCAGCTTGCCATCATCGGTGATCGTCACCTGAGCAACAAGAGGAATCTCGTTGTTGAGTTCCTTCACAGCGCGTATAGCCTGCTGCAATTCGGCCACAAGACCGAATGTCTCGAAGATGATCAAATCAACGCCGCCTTCAAGCAGACCTTTGATCTGCTCCTTGAACGCGTCCTTGGCCTCGTCGTACGAGAGCTTGCCAAGCGGCTCGATCTGAATGCCGAGCGGACCAACTGAGCCTGCGACAAGTGTCTTTCCCTGGGCCACCTTCTTTGCCAGCAGGGCTCCCTTCAAGTTGACCTCATGGACTTTCTTTTCCAGGCCATGAGGCGCCAGCTTGAACCGGTTTGCCCCGAACGTATTTGTTTCGATCACGTCCGCGCCCGCATTGACATAGTCACGGTGGACTTCGCTCACGATATCGGGGTTGATGAGATTCAGCTCGTCGAAACACGTGTTGATGAAGATTCCCTTCTCGTAGAGGTACGTGCCTACGCCCCCATCGAAGACAATGATCTCGTTCTGCAGTTTCTCTCGAAATGTTTTCATTGCACGCGTCCGCTGTGTTTGGATAAACGTTTCTCCCACTCCCTGAGGGCCAGACCATACCTGACGCCCCGCTCACTCACAACCATTTCGCCGAACTTGAAGTGCGTCATGATCTCTCTGAGGATCAATGCACCTGCAGCGATGACATCATTCCGGCCTTGCATTACGGCTGAGAGTTCCAGGATTTCATCTGACGACATCGCTCGCAATGTCTGGAACAGGGCATTGACCTTGTCGAGCGTGAGCTGATAGTTCGTCACGGCTGCCATGTTGAATTCTCTCAGCCGCTGAGCAAGAATTGCCAGCGACGTTGAGGTCCCTGCCACTCCGATGAGTGTCGACCCATCGAACTCGAATCCTCTTGGCTTCGACAGTTCGTCTTCGACAAAAGTGATCGCAGCTTCAAGCTCAGGGTGTGTCGGCGGATCATGCTTGAAGAACCGTTCGGTCAGTCTAACGGAGCCGATATCGAGACTGATCTTGTTGTGGATGGATGAAGCATCTCCAACCGTAATTTCGCTACTGCCGCCCCCAATGTCAACAACAGTTGCCCGTTGGAAGTCGGGTACGCCGCTGATGGCGCCACGATACGTCCAGTGTGCCTCCTCATCCCCACTCAGCACTTCAAGGTCGAATCCGACCTCCCGTTTGACAAGTTCGGCGAACTCGTCTTTGTTGTGCGCATCCCTGACGGCGCTCGTTCCGGCTACTACGGCCGTTGCCAGCCGGTGCTGCGCCATCATGGCCCTGTATTCCTTGAGCACACCGATGACACGTTGCATGGAATCGGCCTGGAGATTCTTTTCGGCATCCACGCCTTTGCCAAGACGAGGCACACGCTGCTCGTACACCAACGGAGTGATATTGCCAGAAGTATCGAGCCGTGCAACAAGGAGGAGCACCGTGTTTGTGCCGATGTCTATGACGCCGACATTCATCTCTTCAAGATCAAGTGAGTCGTGCGGCAACCGCAAGCCATTCGTTTTCCTTCGTTTCCTCACTCACTGTGAACCCATATCCGGCAAGAGCTCCCAGGATGTGTTCTCTGTCGATGAGCAGAAGTCCTGAGAGAAGGAGAACACCACCGGTGTTCAGTCTCTCTCTTATGTCCGGCAGCATCTGGTCAATAACGTTCAGCTGGATGTTGGCCACGATCATGTCGAACCGTTCCGGCGGCAGTGAGGAAAGGTCTCCTTGTAGTATCTTGACGCGGTCTTCAACACGATTGAGATCGACATTCTCCACTGCATTATCATACGACCATTCATCGATATCCACGCCAACCACAGCCGAAGCGCCGAGCACCGCTCCTGCAATAGCAAGCACTCCGGTGCCCGTGCCGACATCGAGCACTTTCATTCCCTTCTGCACATGCTTTTCCATCAGCCTGAGAACGAGGCGCGTGGTCTCGTGGTAGCCTGTCCCGAAAGCCATCTTCGGGTCGATCGTGATGACGACTTGCCCCGGTGTCGGAGTGTACTCGTGCCACGTTGGCTTGATGACGATTCGCTCAGTCACCTGAATGGGTCTGATGGTCTTTTCCCATTCCTCCTTCCAGTTCTTGTCCTCCAGAAGTTGGACCGCTATTCTCGGCGCTCGTGAACTGCTTGGGCGATTCATCCGGGAAACAATGGACTGAATCTCCTCCTGCATCGAAGGAATCCAGCGTCCACCGCTGATGTAGCATTTCAGGATGTCCCCGTCTTCCCAGAACCCTTCGAACCCGAGCTGAGAGAGTATCCCAACAAGCTGATCGACCAGATCATGGTCAGCGTTGATCTCGACTTCGATGAACGAACGGGGCATTGCTACGGCAACTGTGTGTACACAATATGCGTAAGGACTGTTCCCACAGCTTCGAGACTTTCGGCACTGCAGTTCTCAGGGATGTCGTGGTGTGAATGCCAGTAGCGGTTGGTCGGGTCAGGAAAGTTGAAGTCGATGAGGTCGATCGTTTTGATGCCGACGTCATTCAGCGGCAGGTGGTCGTCAGTGACCATCTCACCGACTTCATCGACAAACTGCGGGTAGCCAAGCTCCCTCGCCTTGGCCCAAACAACATCAATAACATCGGAGGCGTATTTAAGCGAGTGCTGCTCCTTGGGGATGTCGAGGAACTTATCGCCCACCATATCGAGCAGTATACCGAATCGGGGAACGTAGTCCGGCGGTCTGTTTGACGCGAAGTGGCGCGAGCCCAGCAGGTACTGGCCGAGGTCGCCTTCCATTCCATAGTCTTCACCGTCGAACAGCACAAGGTCGATTCCAATCTGCGGACGATGCTGTTTGAGCAGGGAGGCAAGCTCGAGCAGAACTGCCACACCACTTGCGCCGTCGTTTGCCCCGAGAATCGGCTCATTCCGCCGCGCTTCGTTCTCATCGTTCTCTGCCCTCGGACGCGTATCCCAGTGGGCGCACAACAGAATCCGCTCGCTGACTTGAGGGTTGAATGAACCGAGGATGTTCGTCAGGTCGAGCCGCTCTCCGCCATATCCGTTGTGGCCGAAGTCCTGGACCTTCACCTCATCAGCATACTTTCGCATTTCATTGACAAGGAACTGACGGCAGGCCGCATGACCGGAAGATCCCGGGTTGCGGGGCCCGAAGTTGGTCTGATTCAAGAGAAATTCCAATGCCCGTGTGCCACTGAAGGTCGGTATCTGAATGGCATGCGTCGTCTGCTGTTTCGGCTCCTGCGGAGCCTCAGGCTTGGGCTGCTCTTTCACACATCCGGCGGTAATCATTGCACACATGACGGCAAGAAGTGATCTCTTCATCGAACCAGAGATTGACGTGGACGAGTCTGTGCTTCGAGTGCGAAAAAGTACGCAAATCAACTCCTAATTGCAAAGAGCGGCTGTAACTTTTCCTGCTTTCGTGTCGTCTAACAGACTGGTTTAATTCCTGAGTTCATCCAGTTTCACAAGTAAGGGCCCAAGTCATGAATCGCTCATCCAAGTATGTTCTCAATCTCGCGGCGCTGTTGTGTCTGGTCGCGGCAGTTGCGATAAGTGCTGAGAGAAAGTTTGAGAGAAAATTCTCCGTGTCGTCCGGTGGGACGCTCACGCTTGCGACAGATGTCGGAAGCGTTGAGATCACGGGAACTTCCTCTACCGAGGTTTCAGTCGTGGCAGAGATCCGCGGCAGGCAGCGTGATGTTGATGACTTCGATGTTTCTGCCTGGCAGAATGACAAGGGTGTGGAAGTGAAAGGCAGAAGCAAGCGCTCGAAGCTGTTCTCCTGGTTCGACGATGGACTGGAAGTCGGCTACATCGTACACGTACCGCGTGAGTACAGTGTACAGGTGAACACTTCCGGTGGAGACATATCGATTGTGAGTCTGAAGGGGAGAATGAGAGGTGAAACGGCCGGCGGAGATCTGAATGTGCGTGATGTTGAGGGCGATGTCAGTATGGAAACATCGGGAGGGAACATTCGGGCGGAAAAACTGACGGGCAGCATCCACATGGAAACATCAGGCGGCGATATTGTGCTGGCATCGATCAACGGAAGTGTCGATGTGAGTACTTCCGGCGGGAATATCAGGATCGGCGACGTGGATGGAAAGATCAACGCTGAGACCTCCGGCGGCGACGTTGTGGTGAAGGTGAAGAATGAGAACAAGGGGATTCATGCGGAGACATCGGGCGGCAACATCGACATCATCGCTCCAAAGAACATTGCTGCCAACATTGATGCCTCAACATCCGGTGGTGAAGTTTCGTGCGATCTTCCTGTCACAATGTCCGGCAAGCTCAACGAGAGCCGGATACGCGGCACGGTGAATGGCGGCGGCAACCCGATCTACGCGCATACCTCGGGTGGGGATGTGAGGATCAAAACAGCGGAGTGATGCACTGAGTTCTTTCGGTGGGAAGCGTCGAATCCGATGGCCGGCAATTGCGGCTATCGGATTTTTTTGGATTGCGTCCTTGTCTTTTTCTCAAACCGTTCTTAGATTGTCTGCGGTGTTCCTATGTGCATTTCTCTTTCTCCTCATTCCCTCGTTTGCCCTGGCGCAGAAGATTGGCGTTCTCCCGTTTGAAGATGCCTCAGGCGTCGGTCCGGAGTTTGGTGAGAATGTGGCGAAGTTCATCCGGTCAGAGTTCCTGAAGAACAAGAAAGCAACCCCGAAGTTCATCCAGTACAAACCGGCGGAAGGTGAAGCGACGGCCGTTGATGTCGATAAGGCTACTTGGCCAATCCGTGGGCTCGTCGGTACGGACGGTCTCAGCGACGATCACGATTCAGGGAGATCTGATTTCAGTGAAGGAGGGGAAACTCGTGGAGAGCTTCCGGGCGAGCGGGAGCAAGACGGACGCATCTGTCGGCGCCGATGTCTCGACGGAGTGGGGAAGCCTCAACAGCGACGGCTAATCGGGGGACAATACGCCGAACGCGAAGACTCTGCGTGAGGCCGTGAGAGTAGTTCTCCCTCAGGCTGCAGGGGGTTGTGTGCCCCCAGGTCTACCGGGATTGCGTACTGAACAAATCACAGCGGACTTCCGATTATGGGCGGACCACTGAGCCGGATGCTCGCGTCACGAACACCGCTCATCCTCGATGGCGCGATGGGGACCGAGCTTCAACGTCGGGGAGTTGATACGGGTCTGCCTCTCTGGTCAGCCAACGCGCTCATGGTGCACCCCGAAGTCATCCTGCAGATTCACAAAGAATACATCGAGGCTGGTGCTGATATTATCACGACGAACACATTCCGCACGACACGCCGTACATTTCAACGTGCCAACCTGCCTGACCGTTCTCACGCGCTAACAAAAACAGCATTGAAGCTTGCACAGCAGGCGCGTGAGTCCTTCCCCGATCGTCAGATTCTGGTTGCCGGATCCATTGCGCCCGTGGAGGATTGCTACCGGCCGGACCTTGTGCCTTCGGAGAAGGAGTTGGAAGTTGAGCATGGCGAGCTCGCGAGCCGCCTTGCCGAAGGCGGAGTCGACTTCATACTACTCGAAACGATGAATACAATCCGTGAGGCATACGCCGCGTGCAAAGCTGCAAAGGAAACAGGCAAAGACGTCGTTGTCAGCTTCACCTGCAACCATCAAGGGATGTTGCTGAGCGGAGAGCCATTGCAGGATGCTGTGCGGGCCGTGGCGGAGCTATCACCCACGGCGTTTTCGATCAACTGTGTCTCGCCACGGTTCATCATGCTGGGCGTGAAGGAGTTGAAGCGATCCACGAAGCTTCCATTTGCATTGTACGGGAACGTGGGCCTGCCGGAGAGCGACAAGCATGGGTGGGAGTTCACGCACGATGTGCAGGAAGATGAGTATGCACGTTGCGCCGTGGAATGGCAGCGGGAGGGCGCTGCAATCATCGGCGGTTGCTGCGGAACGACACCCGCATACATCAGGCAAGTGGCCAGGGAGCGGGAGAGAATCTGAAGTAGAGAGCATCTTGCTTGTTGTTCCATCCTCCCGTAACTTACCATGGACATGATTCGAGCACTGATCATATATTCACCGTTGATCATCTTACTGCTGCATGCAGGATGTAAGAATGATGACGAAGAGAGTGCCGCACCTGCGGCTCCAACTGTCTACCTGGGTATAGTTGCCACCGCAACTGAAAGCGGTACAGTCAGCTTGAGCGTCGCGAGGTCG
>CAYHRX010000201.1:0-6247 GCA_964359075.1 uncultured Chitinophagales bacterium | reverse complement strand
CCACAGAGCCGTAGCCGCCACAAGGAACGTCAGGGCGTGAGACGACAGACGAGGCCTGGCTCCATCGACCCTGGCTTGTGCCTTTATCCACATGCAGAACCAACCCCACGCGGCCACGAGCACTCCCAGAGAGAAGAGGGAAATCCTCGTGCGGCGAAGGTCTACATCATCCACACTGTCCCAGTGAGCCGATCGGACGATCTCGTGTTGCCAGAACTCCGTCGGCAGAACCGAAAGCAGAATAAACAGGAATGCTAGAAGGGAGAAAAGGATTGCCGCTTGTGGTTTTGCTCGGTTCAATATCCCGCCGATAGTTGTGTGTGTGCTGAACCGTTACTGCTGACCGCACGCGGGGAGGTTGTTCGTGCAAAGAAACTTGAGCTGGCGGGCGGACTTGTCCGTCCCGTCTGAGACGGGACGAGATCTCGTCACGCCCAAGCGTGACGGAAACCGTCGACCTGTCCCGCTTTTCAGGATTCCGCCCACAAGCGGGATTCCAAAGAGCGGAACTGATTATCCTGATGAGCTGGCGATCGGATTTGAACCGATGACCTGCGGTTTACGAAACCGCTGCTCTACCGCTGAGCTACGCCAGCGTTTGGTTTCGATCTATAAGTAAGCAATTATCCGGACTCTTTCAATACATTTCACTGCGAAGAAAGAAGCCCTGGAAAAAATAAAGCGAAGGGAAAATGGCGAACGGGTCGTGACCTTTTCCAAGAGACATGGTTCGAAAATCAGTCAAGATTTTTTGTGGGGTTTTATTGGTGGGCTACTTCATTTGAGAAAGGCAGCAACTCTTTTTTGTAGCAGAAATTTACTTGACTGATGTTACGCACGTCTCATGAAAAAGCTTTGCCACAAAGGCACAAAGACACAAAGGCTTCACAAAGTTTATGTTTTTCTTGGTGAAACCTTCGTGCTCTTAGAGTCTTTGTGGCGAATCTTTCCTCTGTGCGTAACATCAGTTACTTGAGCAAAATCATCTTCTTGGTGTTGACAAAAATATTTCCTCCCGCGGTGGGCTTTGCTTCTAACTTGTAGAGATACACGCCGCTGCCAACCTTATTGCCGGATGAACTTGTGCCGCCCCATTCGATCCCGAAGGTTCCCGGAGATCGCTGCTCATCGGCAAGCACAATTACTTCCTGCCCGAGCGTGTTGTAGATTATCAAGCGGATGTGGCTTTCGACCGGAAGCGAAAATCTAACTTGCGTGGTCGGGTTGAATGGGTTTGGATAATTTTGCTCTAGCGCGTATGTGGTTGGCATCTCAATGCCTTGATGTTGAACGGATGTCGTTCCAACCGCAAGGCTCCTCGAGAACTCCGACGTGTTGTTCCCGGTATCTGTCGCAGTTGCAGCGATGTAGTAGCCCAATGGAACGATAACCGGTAGGGTATCGACAAAGGTTGCGAGACAGTTGTTGCCGGTTATTACAGTTGTGAACCCGAGAAACGTTTTCCCTTCTCCGTAACTGGTGGTGTCACGCGTGGGGCTGGAGAAAAACTCGATACGGTAGAGATTGTTCGGGCGACTGTTGAGAGTTCCCTGGACGATCGTGTTCCCTCCGCCCGGCAGTGCAGAGCTCAGCACCGGATAGTTCTGGTAGTTGTTGGGAACCAGTGTGTCGGCGTCGCAGGAATCATTTGGTGTTACACCGTTAGGATAGTCGCCGCTCCCCAAATCAATACCGAGACCAACATTTGAGAAGATGGAATTTCCGAGTATGGCATTCCTCCTAGTGATGGAGCCGATCAACGCGACACCCGCTGAGAAGCTTGGCGTTGTGCCGTTGAACGCAATAATGTTCCCGGCGCCTGGCTCTGTTCCACCAACTTTCACATTACGTGAAAAAACGGAGACACCGATATACCGGTTGCCAAGTGGAGACGTACCGTTGACGTCTGTTCCGATATAATTCCCCTGCACCACGCTTCCGTCGCCGCCCAAAATCTCTACTCCGTATCTACCGTTGCCTGAAATGATGTTGCCTGCCCCGGGGACCGTCCCACCTATTGTGTTGTTCAATCCAAGGACACTTACTCCGCCATGAGTATTGCCTATCGCAGCCAGGCCGGACACATCTGTGCCGATATAGTTCCCCTGCACCAGATTGCGTGAGACCAGTGGATTGCCGAAGGTGCTGCCGAATAAAATTCCGTTTAGGTTTCCGGAAATAATGTTCCTTGCCGCGGGTATCGTGCCACCCACGAGGACGTTGTTGGTATTGTAAGCAAAATGGATGCCCGTACCATTACCGAGCGAACCGGTTCCGGCAGCATTTGTCCCGATCAGGTTTCCTTGCACAACATGATTTGATCCGCCATTCTCCACCCATCCCCCAAACGCAATACCTCCGCCGATATTGCCTGAGATAACATTGCGCGCCGCCGGGGACGTACCGCCGATGCGATCACTGTTGTCGCCGTAATCAATGTGGATGCCATAGGAATTGCCTAACGCCGTAGTCCCCGAGGAATTTGTCCCGATGAAGTTTCCCTCAATGACGTTATTTCCACCTCTTCTCAGGATAATGCCGGTCGATGCACGATTGATCACAAGACCGCGAACTGTACTTCCTGTGGTTTCCAATGCCAGGCATCCTGCTCCTCCAGTGTTGATCCCGTTTAGCTCAATCAACAGGACGGCGTTGCTGCCAAGCTCGGGTGGGTTCGTGTTGGGACTTGCACCCGGTTGCGTGTAACCATCGATGATGACCGGATCGGTGAAGGTTGGCAGTGGAGAAGCCGGCGTAATCGTGTGCACTCCACTTCCTGGAATGTTGAAGTTGATGAGGTTGAGCCCCGCAGTCGCATTGGATGTTTGCATCGCCCACCGCAGCGAGCCCACTCCGGTGTCGCTCACTGTTGTGACAGTGAATGTTGCAGTCACAGATGGAGGACCGGAGGCTCCGGGGAGGAAGCCACCTTCGATTCTTGTACTCGATGATTGTGCGGAGCCAACAACAAGTTGTCCCGCCACCGACTGTGCGTTAGTCGTTGCTGATACAGTCGCAGCGAATCCCATGTTGAATGACGACCACGTGGCGGCGGTGTTTTGAGCGTAGACTTCGGTTGAACTCATCGCAGTCGCCAATAACACTCCAATCAAGACTTTCATGCAGGCTCCCGTTGATTGTATATTTGTTCTCATTTCTCGGCTATCAGACTGATGGTCCCTCACCTTATGATGACTGGTCCGTTGAGTGGAACAAGCGGACCCCTGCGGTTAAAGATCAAACTCCCTTGCTGGTACGTGCCTGCTTTGATGTAAAGGAAGGTTCCGTTTCCCTGGGCATTAATACCATCCTGAAGCAAACGGTACGGATTGCCCTGCGTGCCATCGCCGGGGTTCGGATTGGCTACGTCAACATACACGGCAACGCGGGGACGAGAGCGAAACATTCCACGCCCGTGAGTCGCTGCAATGAGAAACTCAGTTCCCTGCCAGAAGAGCTCATCCACTTCAACATTGACTGGTCCCTCGTTCCCAGTAAAGCGGGGAGTAACACTCCAGGTAATTCCTTTATCCTCGGACGCGAAGATACCGAGATCAGTTCCGATGTAAAGCCAATTTGTGTTGAGGGGATGGTAGCGAACCGTGTTCACCTGAATCGCAGGCAGATTAAATGGTGCGGTACCTGTTCGCCGGACCCAATTGAATCCTCCATTCGTGGTCATCCATACTCCATCATTTTGATAACCTCCAAATGTCACCACCACCTCGGCATTATTAGAAGGATTGATAGCAATATCCGTGACGTATCGTGCCGGGAGCCCTGCTGCGGTAACGTCAAGCCACAGGCCGCCACCATCAAAAGTGCGCGACACACGCCCGGCATCGTAGCCAACCCAGATGATATTGGAGTTTCCTTGTGCGATGTCAATTGCGCTGCACCGCTGGGCGTCTGGGGAGTTCCGGATCTGGATCCAATTCTCCGCGGCATCCGTAGTTTGCCAGATTCTTCTTCCTCCAGCCACGAGGGTAGTGGGAGTGTTAGGATCCATCACAAACGGGGCAATGAACAGAGCGAGGGTGCCGTTGCCCGCGTCGCCTAGCCCATTCACCTTCGGCGCGTAACTGCCGCCTCCATCGTCGCTGCGTTGCATCGCCAGATTGATGAATTCTCCGTACACACGGTTGTTGTTTGTGTAGTCTATGGCGGCAAACCCGCCGTCTCCCGTTGATGGTTGACGCCAATTGTGAATCCCGTTAGCCGGCGTGAAATGGAGTTTGTCGTTGTCCTGAGCTCCTCCGACAATCAGACTACCGTTTGGAGCTGCGGAGCCTCCAAAGAATTGTGTGATGCCGAGGTTCGAGGCGAGGTTGGTCCAGCCCGATGTTTGAGCAACGGTGAGCACGTCGTTTGCGCGCTGAATGCCTCCGTCGTTGCCAAAGTACACAACCCGGTTTGTTGAGCCGTTGTATCCCGGATGGTTGATGATGATGTGCTGGTCTCCGTGCGCGGAGTTCGCCGGTCCACCGTTATGAAAATTTTGCCATCGGCTGATTTGAGTCAGTGTTGTTCCTCCATTCGTGCTGCGCCACAGGTCAATGCCTCCAACAACAAGAATATCAGGATCGAACGGATCAACCCAAATCGCATTATCGTACCATCCCTGACTTGCCGGCGGCACAGAGTTTATAATGAAGTAGTTGGTTCCCGTGTTCATCCTCGTCCAGGTAACCGCTCCAGCAGTTCCGTGCCATACTTCGCCACCGTTGATATCTATTGAAGCATACATCGTCGCTCCTGTGGACGGAGCAAATGCAACTTCGCATCGTCCCGAACTCGCAGGAAGTTTTCCCGCTGTACCGGTTGTCTGTCGTGTCCAGGTCACGCCGGCGTTGCTCGAAAAATACGCATCCGATGCGCTGCCCGCCAGAACGCTGTTGCCAAACACGGGATGATATTTGACGTCAGTCGCGGCACCGATCGTGTTAAGTACCGAGGTCCACGCTGCGCCACCATCAACAGAGCGAAATATCTGATTGGCGGTGGTCGCTGCCAGTAACGTGTTTGCCGCCGTCGGATGATGGGCAAGTCGATTGGTGTTTTGGAAATTCACGCCGCTTGTACTCGACAACTGATTCCATGATACACCGCCATTGACGCTCTTGAATATCCCTGCCCCTTGCAATGCATCGCCATTACCAAATCCTTCTCCGGTCGAAGCGTACATAACATTCATGTTCGTCGGATCCATTGCGAGTGAAGTCACGGCAAGGTTTGCCATGAAATCTGCAATGGGATACCACGAGCCGCCGGCGTTGTCGGATCGCCATATCCCTCCGGATACGCTGCCGATCCACATGATGTTGGGGTTTGTTGGATGAATAAGAATCGCCCTGATACGTCCGCCAATATTTCCCGGACCAAGCCATTCCCAATTCCACAGACCCGCATCGAGCCTTGGATTCTGAGCTTGCGCCAGCCGCATTTCATCAATTTCCTTTTTTGCATCAATGAGAGCGTTGGGAAGAATTCGACCATTGTTGTCCAGGCGCTGTAGTAATCGCAGCTTCGCCCGTTCCGCGGGATTCTCCCGGCCTTCGCCGCGTTCCTGAGCAGATCCAATTTGGAATGTGAGCAGATATAAGCTGACTAGAAGCGCAGTTGAAAAGCCTGAACCGCAGAGAACGCAGAGGTCGCGGAGAAAGGATCTTTTGTTTTTTATACCTATTCCAATTCTTTTCTTTGCGCTCTCGGCGGTCTCTGCGGTTAAATTCTTTTTTGATGCGTTTTCGACCGCGCTGACTAGTGCAACTGCCGCGAGAAAAATCTGATGCATAGAAGTATTCCGATATTCAATGGTCGGAGAGATTTTATTTTCTATTTGTTTCATTGTCATCTTTATTTGAGAATTGCTGTTCCCGCGTAGGATTTCATAATCATCGGTACAAGGAAAACTCTTGAGCCGATGAGATACATGTTGCCTCGCAAAGTTTTTTTCAAGGTCATCTTCTCGTTTCAACCATCATTGCAGATTCACTAACACCAGTACCAAACCTGTCCCCTCTTTCAACGAACTCATTGCCTTGCCAATGATCGCGCCATTCGAACGGTTTCTGTCGGTGGCTTTCATCGCGTGTCCGGGAATGCTTGACGTTGTAAGCAGATCGCCCGGCTCAATGGGCGCCTCGTTAGCATCTGCTTTACAGTACACTCGTCCGGCAATGGCAACAAGAGACTTTCCTTCGAGAACGCCATCCTGCTGGAGCGTAATTCCCGGCTTCACTCCACC
>CAYHRX010000200.1:0-6253 GCA_964359075.1 uncultured Chitinophagales bacterium | reverse complement strand
AAAGGAGAAACAGATAGTTCACTGCGCTCCTTTTCCTACTCTACAATCCCGCCGCCGTTTGGCGGGACTTGTTTTGCTTCGGTAATCCCTGCCTGCTCTCCTTCGGCGAATAAACGGCAGGCAGGCCGAGGTTCCTTTCAGCGCCTCGGCTCTTCCTGGCTGGGGCGCTCGTCTTCTCGCCGGCCTGTCTGCCGACAGGCAGGCTTGCCAAACGCCGGCGATTTCTCTATCTTTCCATCAGTTCTTCACCGTTCTTCTCTCATCCACAGAACCCGCACAACGGCATGACCGACACGGCCATCCTCGAACAATTGCTTTCCGGGGGAAACCGTGTCCAATTGGCGTGGAAAGAATTCCTGCGTCAGTATTCCAACCTCTTCCTCAAGATCATCTGGCAGTTCGAGAAGGACCGAGAAGAAGTGATGGAACGGTATCTCTTCGTGTGCTCGCGGCTGGCAGCAAATAACTTTGCCGCGTTGCGCAGGTACGGAAGGCAGGAAGGTGAAGAAGCTCCGCAGTTCGTCCATTGGCTGGCTGTCGTCGTTCGCAACTTGTGCATCGACGCCCACCGTGCCGCGTATGGCCGTCGACGTCTTCCCAAAGCGCTGTTGAAGCTGCCGGAGTTTGATCGGAAGGTGTTTCAGCTCTACTACTGGAGCGGGGCGTCGATTGAGGAAATCACGCATCAGCTGCAACAGAGAACAAACGGAATATCAGTGACGGTTGATGAAGCATTGCAGCGCATTGAAGAGGTACTTCTCCGAGTGCCTGAACCGCCAACCCCACCGCCATCAACCATCGCGTATGATGATGCAAACGCGATCATGGCAGGGGTTGTTGATGATGACACATCACCAGACCTGGAGTCGACAACGGAACGCTGGCTCAACGCGCTGCCTACAGAAGAACGTCTGGTGGTTCGGTTCAAATTCTGGGAGGATATGACGGCGAAACAGATTGCCCGGGTAATGAAGATCCAACCTGAGCATCGCGTATATACGATCCTGCAGAACGCATTGAAGACATTAAGGCAGAAGGCGGCGAAAGAATTCTGACGCTCCTGTCCGTTCATTATGTTTGACGAGCACAAGAACATTAGACCGTGCACCTGACAGAAAACGAAATAGCGCTGTACATTGAGGACAGGCTTTCACCCGACGCCCGTGAGAAGGTGGAGGGTCATCTTGCGGATTGTTCTTTGTGTGTTGAGCAGGTTGCTGCGCTTGCGCGACTTGATGAGATGCTCGCAGGCACTGCCGACCCTGCGCTTGACACTAACGTTGTGAGGAAAGCTGAGGAAATTGTCGGGGAGCCGTTTCGTCAGCCAACGGCGAAGATGACGTCATTTTGGTCGCCTGTGCGGTATGCGATCGCTGCCGTTCTTGTCGTTTCGGTTGGAATCGCCTACTATTTCACCACTACTCCGATTGAGACGGAGCGATTCAGGTCGGATGCTCATGTCCCTTCTTCGTTTATTCTGAGCCCTGAGGATGGAGCAACAATACCCCAGGAAGGGCTTCGGTTCTCCTGGACTGCGATCCCGTCTGCCATAACCTATCGCCTGACGCTGCACGAACTTGATGGAGAGGTGGTCTGGACGATAGCCACGAAGGAGACATCGTTGACAGTTGCGCCAACAGTTGCCCTTCAGACAGGCAACAAGTATCTTTGGAGAGTGGAAGCGCTGTTCCCTGACGACACGAGATTCCGCTCTCAACTCAATGCCATCACGGTCTCGCCATAGGTCACTGTTCTTCGTTCTCATCCTTGCAGCTTGCTTCATCCTTCTCCTTCCCCTTTCCTTCAATACATACGAATCCCGACTTGCTGATGCCTCCCGGCTCGTTGAGCGATGGGAGCTTGTCGGCGCGCAAAACGTTCTCACTGTACTTGTTGAGGAAAAACCCAAAGACCTTCGGGCACTGGAGCTGTTTGCGCAGACGCTCCTTCATCGCGGGGAGTTGCGCAAAGCCCAATCTGTGCTAGACCGATTGGTCGGTGCAGACTCAGTTGACCGATCTACCCACTACGTCACTCTTGCGTTCACACATTACTATCTCGGAAGTCTCGACACCGCGACGAAGCTCGCAAACGAATGTCTCTCGCATGCGCAACTCTCTGCCGATACCGTCCTCCTCGCCCGGTGCCAGAATCTCCTCGGTCTGATCGCATTCCATCATGGCAGGTACGATACGGCGCGGGAGTATCAGAACAACAGCCTTGCACTTGCACGCGCAGTAGGTTCGAAACAAGTCGAAGCCGACGCGGTGCGTCAGCTTGGCGTGCTGAAGTGGTATGAAGGCCGCTTCGATGAAGCGGTGAGCGGCTTCTACGAGCCTGCGCTCGCACTCTATCGCGAACTCGACGACAAGGTTGGAGAGGCGACTGCGCTTAGCAATATTGGTCTCATACACTCAGAGGGATCGGATTATCAGCAGAGCCTGAAGTACCAACTTGAGGCATTCCGGGTCCGGAGCCAGATCGGCGACCAGCGTGGGCTGGCTGATAGCTATTACTTTCTGAGTTTTGCTCTTCCGCCTATGTTGAAGGGAAGAGCTTTTATGTTCTCCTATCTGACACGCAGCCTTGAAGTGAGTACTGCAATCGGCTATGCCTGGGGGAGAGAGGTTGCTGCAAGGTCTCTGCTACTGCTCTTTCGCGAGCATCCGGAACTCGCTCCTCAGCTTGACTCGTTCCAGGACTCCGTTCTTTCCCTGTCAGGTGAAGGGAAACTCTATGGTGTATGGGCGAAGGCCTTCCGGCACCTGCGGCATCAGCGGTGGAATGAGGCGGTTCACGCCTATGAGCATCTCCTGGCTCTCTGCGATTCGATGGGATACAGGAACTCAACGCCGCTCTATCTGTTGGATCAAGCACGTGCGATGCGTGCTCTTGGAAGAACGGTCGATGCCGAGAAGGCGCTGCTTAAGGCACGACGGCTGACGACTCTCGAGCAGCGACTTCGCTGGCACGGGGACATCGACATCGATCTGGCGCGTCTCTATCTCGATTCCGGTCGCCGTGGAAAGGGGCGGGGGATTCTCCAGCCGCTCGCAGAGCTTCTTGACTCTGTCTTCTTGAAAAGTGTCAGGGGCGATGATCCTGATCTGGGGTTCAGGTTTGCAGCCGGCAGTGTTCACCGCCACAGAGCGCGGGTCTACGGACTGCTCGTCGAAGCCCTGTCCGACAAGCCGGTCGAAGTATTCGCTGCAATGGAGCGTGAACGTGCTCTTCCTTTTTGGGGAGCGGCTCCAGAAGAACAGGGAGGCCGGACAGAAAGTCCTTACGCTGATGTAATCAGAGAACTCGAAGCCTTCGTTGATCGTCCCGATCTCTTTGAGTCGATTCAGAAGTTGCAGGCCGAAGTGGGCGAGGCAATCCAATCGATGTTGAACGACCAGAGGTCGCTGTCCTCAATTGGATGGTCAATTCAGGGCAACAGGGTGGTTGCACTTGCTGAGGTTCAGCGATGCCTCTCTGACAACGAAGTGTTTCTTGAGTATGTTGTTGCCGAGAGCGTTGCTTATGTGGCCGCTGTGCGTCGAGATGTCGCGGTCGTAACCCGCCTGAATGCGAGCACACAGAGGATCAA
Organism: uncultured Chitinophagales bacterium; assembly: GCA_964359075.1. GTDB lineage: Bacteria > Bacteroidota > Ignavibacteria > UBA10030 > UBA6906 > UBA11986. The sequence continues at coordinate 2,661 of CAYHRX010000200.1, read as the reverse complement.
TGGAGCCGTTGAGATTCTCAGAGCAGCACTTCTTCGCGGCAAGGACAATCCGCAAGACAGCTTGTGGAGGCCGTCTGCGCACAGACTGTATCAAGATCTTATTGCGCCGCTCGTCGATCTAAAGCTCGTCCGCGATGGCGACCGGTTGTTGATTGCCCCTCACGGCACTCTTCATCTCGTTCCGTTTCATTGCCTTGTTCCAAACGCACCTGACTCGCAGCCGACATTCCTTATTGAGCAGCATACGATCGAGTATGTTCCCTCCGGCACTGCTCTTGCAGAGTGGAGACAGAAGCCCCCACGACAACCGAGTTCGCTTCTAACACTTGCCGTGAATCCGGAAGAATTGTTGCACTCTCAGGACGAAATCAAAGGAATACCGCCCCAACTCTTCACGAGATCGATGCACTTGATGGGCGAGGACGCTACTGCAGATGACTTTCTTCGAGAAGCGGGAAAACACGACATCGTCCATATCGCAACCCACGCAAGGATGAACCACTGGTATCCTATGTACTCTTCCATCAGGTGGTCGAACCGGCGATTGGAGCTTCGAGATATTCTCAGCACACGAATCCCCGCCCGGCTTGTCGTGTTGAGTGCCTGTGAGTCGGGAATGGCGTCCAGCGCGTTGGACGACATCCCGTCAGGACATGACCTCGTGAGCTTCCCACGTGCCTTCCTTTCAGCCGGCGCGTCTGCCGTCATTGCGTCCCTGTGGCTTGTAGAGGACGAGGCAACAGCATCGTTGATGTCGAGGTTCTACAGCAACCTTGTCCGCTCGAAACGCATCGGAGAGTCCCTCGTCGATGCCCAGCGGCAGTTTATTGCCGAAGCCAAATCCGCCGGCAAGCCTGCGCATCCGTTCTACTGGGGGGCCTTTTTCCTGGTTGGGGATGGGCGGTAGTCCGTTTCAATGATCGTGGCTGTCTGCATTGATTGTGTCGAACTGAAGTTCATTCCTCCGAATTTCCTGTCTGGTGTCCGTTTTCTATGAACAGGTGTAGTCTGCAATTAGGATCGATCTGATGTTACGCACTGGCAATCTGAAAAGATACTTTGTGGCAAATCGCGTTGTTCACATGACGCTCCTCTGGAGCTTCCTGTCTATCATTGTTGTTGGTTTCTATAAACATAATGCCCCTGACGGGGCTTCCGGAAGACGAGGAAACGCCGTAGGCCTGCCCGCCGGTTTACCCGCCGAAGGAGGGCAGGCGGGCGTGGCATGTTTATAGAACCTCATTGACATGAGTTAGGATAAAGGAGGTACACTATGGTTTCTACAGATCAGTCAAGAATCCACAGACGCTTGGTGCGTAGGGTAGTTGTCACCAGCCTGGTACTGGTGGGTGGAATGTTTGTTGTAACACTGAAGCTCCCGAACTCACAGGAGGCGCCGGACAACGCCTCGATGCAAGAGCAACAAATGGCCGGGACTTCACACTTCCTCAGCGCTTCTCTTAATGTCGGCCCGCTCCGCCGAAGCGGAAGCGAGGCGAGCAGTCAGGCCACGAACATCCTGGATCAAGTGCCGGATGCGTTCATAGAGAACCGGGGGCAATGGGTTCCATCGGCGAAGTTTGCTACACGGAGAAGCGGACTCAGTGCGTGGTTCACCGGCAACTCAATCGGTCTGATCCTCTCTTCCCAGGGAGGTCGGAACAAATCTGCCCTGGTCTGGCTGGAATTCGAGCGCAGTGCGGAAGATGTCACGCTTGAAGGGGAGAACGTGCTGCCGACGTATTACAACTTCTATCTCGGTAACGACCCTGCCCGCTGGCAATCACGCGTTCCCTCTTATTCGAGCATACTCTACCGCGGACTGTATCGGGGTGTTGACGTTCGTGTGAAGAACGCAGACATCCCGCAAAGCGGGATCGAGTACGACCTCCTGCTTGCGCCCGGTGTCGATCCGTCGGAGATCGTCATTCGTGCCGAAGGTATCACCGACATGCACGTTGACGACGATGGTTCCTTGGTCATGGAGACCCGCGCAGGAACAATTACTCAGCGGGTTCCAACATCATGGTATGTCATGCCTGATGGTAGTACCGAACCGGTTCGCTGCAGTTATCGCATCCTCGATGATCAGCGCTTCACGTTTGAAGTCAAACGCTGGAGCCCCCTCTTCGCTCTTGTCATCGATCCCGCATTCATTTGGACGACGTACGCAGGGGGGAGTGGTACTGAAACGCCTGCAGGCATCGCTGTCGCTACGACCGGCTTTGTATACTGTGCCGTGACGACCTCATCGATGGACTTCCCCGTGACACCCGGAGCCTTGGACAGCACACGCGACGGCCCTTCGGACATAGCTTTTTTCGTCCTTGATCCGAATCGCACAGGAAACGCCCAACTCGTGTATGGCACCTATCTTGGAGGCTCAGGCGAGGATAACGCCCGAGTGCTTTCTCTTGAAGCATTGGGATTTGTGGTTGTGGGAGGCGCGTCAAACTCGCTCAATTATCCAATCATATTGGCCTTTGACTCCACGCATAATGGTGGCTTGGATATTACTGCTTCCAGATTAGATTCATTAGGCAGACTCCGGTACTCATCGTACATCGGCGGGTCTCTGGATGATATTCCGAACGCGGCGGTCGAAGGGCAGAAAAATCAATCCACGTTTGTCGGTTCCACGCGTTCTACAAACTTTCCCAC
>CAYHRX010000199.1:0-6278 GCA_964359075.1 uncultured Chitinophagales bacterium | reverse complement strand
TCGGCAGAAAGCGCCTCGCAATGACAATCAAAAGACTTCTTCAGCAGCCTGTTAGTATGACTGCGAGACGAGGTCATCGGAGGAGCCTGCTTCAACTTCGTGAATACCGTTAACGTCCAACAACCGCAAGGCGTTTTAGAATGCCAGAATCAATGACCTCCAAACGCACCCGCCAGATCCCGACTTGTCGGGACGGGCTGGTTGAAGTCGACCTCTCCTCCCTCGACCACAGTCCACTCATCAACCATGACATCGCACCCACGAAGATCGCGCAGCGCACATGGGGAACGTACAACATCGCGGCACTCTGGATAGGGATGAGCGTGTGCATTCCCACGTACATGCTTGCCAGCGGATTGATTGCAGGCGGGATGAATTGGTGGCAGGCGCTGCTTACGATTACGCTCGGCAACATCATCGTCCTCATTCCGATGGTCCTCAATGCACACGCGGGGACAAAATACGGTATCCCATTCCCCGTGCTCGCACGTGCATCGTTCGGCACGCTTGGATCCAACGTTCCTGCACTGCTACGAGCAGTAGTCGCATGCGGCTGGTTCGGGATTCAAACATGGATCGGTGGACAGGCATTCAACTCGATGCTCATTCTTCTCCTGCCAAACTGGGCATTGTTCGAGTGGGGACCGGCAATCGGTTTCCTCATCTTCTGGGCAATGAATGTGTACTTCATCATCAACGGCACAGAATCAATAAAGTGGCTGGAATCTGTTTCGGCGCCGTTCCTCATCATTGTCGGGCTTGGCTTGCTTGCATGGGCGTATGTGCAAGGCGGCGGGTGGGGACCAATCCTCTCGCAGCCGAGCAAGTTTCAGACAGCGGGGGAGTTCTGGAACTTCTTCGTCCCTTCACTCACGGGGATGGTAGGCTTTTGGGCAACGCTGTCGCTGAACATCCCTGACTTCTCCCGCTACGCCAAAAGTCAGCGTGCCCAGATGCTTGGTCAAGCGATCGGTCTCCCACCGACAATGGCGCTCTACTCATTCATCGGCGTCGCGGTTACATCTGCCACGGTCATTATCTTTGGAGAAGCGATCTGGGACCCCGTGGTGCTGCTCTCGAAGTTTCAGAATCCCATCATCATACTTCTGGCTCTCATCTCGCTCCTCGTTGCCACACTCACAACAAACATCGCCGCAAACGTTGTCTCCCCTGCCAACGACTTCGCCAACCTGTGGCCGAAACGCATCAGCTTCAAGACGGGCGGACTCATCACGGCCGTCCTCGGTATCGTGATGATGCCGTGGAAGCTGCTCTCTGATTACGGCACGTACATCTTCGGGTGGCTGATCGGATACTCAAGCTTCCTCGGTCCGATTGCCGGTGTGCTGATTGCAGATTACTTCTTTGTGAGGAAGAAGGCGTTGGACGTGAAGGACCTCTACGTCAGAAGAGGAGTGTACGAGTACTCAGGTGGATTCAACATCAAAGCCATCACAGCGATGGCAGCCGGTGTCGCTGTCGCACTGATTGGTCTTGTTGTTCCTGACGTGCGGGTACTCTATGATTACGCCTGGTTTGTGGGATTCGCGGTGGCGTTTGTTGTGTACGCCATGTTAATGAGCAGAAAAATAGGAAAATAGAAGATCGGGCTTATAAAATTGAATAGTCTAATTCACAGTTTAGCAAATAGGTCATTCTCAAGTCTTTTCGAGGTGCCCATGAAAAAGCGGCATACATTTCTCGTTCGATGCTTCACTCTCCTCCTGATATTCTTGTTTTCGATAGTCACCGCGGTCGCAGCCGGTTCCGATCAGGAGACCGTCACAGAAGGAAACAGTGCATTCGCATTTGACCTCTACGCCAAGCTTAAACACAATGAGGGCAATCTGTTTTTCTCGCCGTTCAGCATATCGACGGCGCTCGCCATGACTTCCGCAGGCGCACGAGGTAAGACCGAACAACAGATGAGAAGCGTACTGCATGTCAGCCTTCGTCAGGAACACTTACATCCCACTCTTGGGACATTGATTACCGAGCTAAATGCAGGGGGAGGAAAGGGTGCGTATGAACTGAGCATTGCCAATGCACTCTGGGGACAGAAGGGATTTGGTTTCGCGAATGAGTTTCTTGCTCTCACTAAGAGAAGTTACGGTGCAGGTTTCTATGAGGTTGACTTTCGCAGCGAGACAGAATCCGCCCGGAATACGATTAACGGTTGGGTGGAAAAACAGACCAACAAGAAGATCACAAACCTCATCCCACCGGGTGTTCTGGATGTAATGACACGTCTTGTGTTGACTAATGCGATCTACTTCAAAGGGAAGTGGGACAAAGAGTTTTCGTTGAAGGAGACAAATATAGCAAAGTTCATTTTGCTCGACAACAAAAGTAGCGACGTGCCTATGATGCATCAACACGACCAATTCAACTATGCAGATGCAAAAGATATCCAGATACTTGAAATGCCTTACAAGGGGAATGAACTCTCTATGGTTATTCTGCTTCCCAGAAAGACTAATGGAGTGGGAAGTCTGGAAAAATCTCTTTCACTCAAGACGTTGAACGATTGGCTGGTCAAGTTGCAGCAGCACTCGGTGCATGTGTATCTTCCAAAATTCAAGGTGACGAAGGAGTTTATGTTGTCAAAGGTGTTACGCTCCATGGGCATCAAAGACGCTTTTTCACTTCCGCAGGCGGATTTTTCCGGGATGAACGGCAAAAGAGATCTTTTCATCTCGGCTATCGTCCACAAAGCATACATCGATGTCAATGAGGAGGGCACAGAAGCAGCCGCCGCAACAGGTATTGGCATTTCCACAACATCAGTTCCGCCACCGCCAATCATCTTTCGTGCAGATCATCCTTTTGTGTTTCTCATTCGGGATGTTCGCTCCGGCAGCATTCTTTTTCTCGGCAGAGTTGTAAATCCTGCTGGATGATACTTGGGACTAGATCGGCAATCAGTTTTCCTTCGGAGGCGAGGGGGCACACGGTTTTTCTCTTCCAATTTACATCAGTTTGATCAATTACTTACACACCCTTAAATCCCCTCTCTACTCAAGCGCATGCTTTCACGCAGAGGAGACTGTTGTCTGCGTGTTAGTCAGATTCAATCCGCATTCGACAATCCGAAATCCGCAATGCTCTTTCAACTCATCCAATTCGCCTTCGCCTCCGGATTCCACTTTGTCGTCGTCTTCTTTGGTTTGGTGAAGAACTCAATGGAGCTCTTTCCGGTGATGTCCCCCGCGCCAAACTTCGACTCGTTCCACCCGCCAAAGGAGAACGGCTCTCTCGGCACCGGCACACCGATGTTCACGCCAATCATCCCGGCGCTTGCACGCTCCGCAACATAACGAGCAATGCCGCCGCTCTGCGTGAACACAGACGCTGCGTTGCCGTACGGGTTCGCATTCTCAATCTTCAACGCCTCGTCCACAGTCTGTGCGCGCATGATGGCAAGGACGGGACCAAAGACCTCCTCCTGTGCTATCTTCATGTCGGGACGAACAAAGTCAATCACCGTTGGGCCGACGTAGTAGCCATCTTCCTTCCCCTCTACCTTCGCTCCACGGCCATCCACAAGGATCTTCGCACCTTGCTGTTCGGCCTCGGTGATGTACCGCTCTATGCGCTCCTTCGCTTGCTTTGAGATGACAGCACCGAGGTTCTTGCCGGGGATGATCTTCTTCGCTTCGTCACACAGTCGTTTGACAATATGGTCGCTTGCCCCGACGGCAACCATTGCTGAAGCGGCCATGCAGCGTTGTCCTGCACAACCTGACATTGAAGCTGCAATGTTCGTTGCAGCCATCTCTTCGTGGGCATCAGGCAGGACAATGAGGTGGTTCTTTGCACCGCCGAGACACAATGCCCGCTTCAGGTGAGACGTCGCTCGAACATACACCAGCTTCGCAACCTTCGTTGAGCCAACGAATGTAAGAGCTTGAATACCGGGATGGTCACAGATTGCTTCCACCGCGGCCTGACCACCGTGTACGATGTTGAAGACACCATCGGGCAAGCCGGCCTCCTTCAGAAGCTCGGCAATGCGGAGGGAGCTAAGCGGTACCTGCTCGGATGGCTTGAGAACCATTGTGTTGCCGAGGACGAGCGCGTTCGGGATCGTCCAGTTGGGAACCATGTTCGGGAAGTTAAACGGCGTAATGGATGCAACCACGCCCACAGGATACCGTTCGATGCGGCACTCGACTCCCTTGCTCACTTCCAGGACTTCTCCCACAATCAACTGAGGCATCGAACAGGCGAACTCGGTTACTTCAATCGCCTTCTCGATCTCTGCCATCGCCTCGCTCCTGATCTTCCCGTTCTCTTCGTGGACAAGTGCAGCAAGCTCCTGACCGTGTTTCTCCATCAACGTCTTGTACCGGAAAAACACCTGCACGCGTTCCTTGATTGGCGTTGACGACCACGTAGGAAACGCTGCTTGCGCCGCACGGACGGCGTCATCAACATCCTGAGTTGTCGAGAGCGGCACGCTCGCAATCTGCTTGCCGATGGAGGGGTTCATCACCGGCAAAACATTGGAGGTCTTTGCTTCAGTCCACTTACCTCCAACGTAGTTCATGATTGTGCGAGTGCCGTCCGAGCCTGTGGATACGATTGCTTTGGCGGGGATGTTCAGTGTGGTAGTCGACACGGTGTCCTCCTTCGCGGAGATGAAAGAACGCTCAGATTTGATTACAACTTAGGGAGAGGGGGAGAGAAATGCAAGGCAACTGGACGCATCAAACTGCACCGATTTCTACCCGACTTCTTCAACGCGGAGATGTGTTGTTGGCGAGGAGTAGATGAGTCGGTGGAGGTGATTGAGCGGAAGTGAGCGCAGACTACCTCATCACTCTCACGGCGGTGATGGACCATTCCATGGCCGCATGTGAATCTGCATCATCGCATATCGGCTTCGATTGTGGGGAAAGCTCCAGTTGAGCAGTCCAGGGAGTGTCTTGCCCGCCTTGCCGACAGGTAGGCCGGAGCAGCCGATACATTCCTCAATTGAACTGAAGCGTTCTGCTATGTATGGTCAATTAGACAGCATCCCGCTGTAAACGCAGCGGGATTGTACTCTGCACTCTAACTCCAATAGGTTTGCACAGAGTCGAGACGTTTCAAATCTCATCTCAGCACTGAAGTCAGCGCACCCCAATCAAGTGTTGAATAAATATCCGATCTGAGTCTGAACATGAGGGGATCGTTGATCTGCGCGGCAGTTGGGTCGCCGCCTTGTAAGCTTTTCATGACGATCAACTGGATGGCAGTCCTCGCCGCGCTGGTGTCAAAGAAAGCCGGGTTGATAAACATGATCGGTCGTCCGCACTCTACGCTGTAGGTCATCGCGGCAATATTTGCAGAATCCTTACAGCCTGGGAGCGCATTCAAGATGTACGCCGGCGCTCGGCGCTCTTCGGAAGTCATTGCGGCAAGCTCCCTCTCCACTCGGCGAATCATGCTGCGGGATCTCCCGAGCCCTTCTTCTCGCTCCGCCATTATCGCAGGCTCATCCTTTTTCATCTGTTCGCGGGTTTCACGGTCTGTCTTTGCCATTTCTTCGCGCATTTGACGCGCCGCATTCGGGTCAAGGCGTTCCATTGTCCGCGCTGCTTCTTCCATGTTGCGCCGCACCTGACGTAGCGTTTCATCGGCAGTGTCTGTCGGTCGCTGTGCAAGCTGCCGTTCCGCCTCGGCAAGATCTGCTTTGGTTTTGCGGAGGAAGTGACGCAGATACTGCTCGCGCGTTACCGGAATTCCCATCGGGCGCTGAACCTTAGTCATCACAACGAACTCGTCTTCGTGCATCGGAAAGCCATGCTCGCTGCGAACGACCCGCGGCACCGTATAGAACTTTCTGCCATCCTCCATTTGCTCTCCGACGCCAAAGAGCGCTTCAATATCGTTGGAGCGTAGTTCGACCCCAGCGGTCGCCTCCACAGCCATTTCGATCGGACACGTTGCGCAGTTCTGAAAGAGCTTCCAAATCGGTATGTGGATGCGGAGGGGAATCGGCTCTCGACTCGAATGCTTCTGTCCCTTGATATAATATTCGATCGTTGGGAAGAATCGGGCTTCGACCCCCATCGGCGGGTTCAACGCAGACGCGGAGTGGAAGACGCGAGAGATACGTTGCACAATTCCGGTCAATTCCGTTCGTTGCGCAGTGGTGAATTTAATTTCGGATGAGATGCGCCCACCCCACAGGTTGATGTTCAAGCGCAGGTCGGCAGCCCAGCGTCCTGTGATCTTTTCGGGCGGAACTTCCTGCGCAAACGAGGCTGCAAAGGCGATGAGTGTGGAGAAAA
>CAYHRX010000198.1:0-6278 GCA_964359075.1 uncultured Chitinophagales bacterium | reverse complement strand
GACGAGCTGGAGGAGCTTCGCCGCCTGGTGGGCGAGCTCGATGACCGACGGCAGCTCGAAGCTTGCTGCTTCGCTCTTGAACATCTGCACCGGCCGTCTGATGTCGACGGCTTGTGCGTCGCGCATCAGTCCCGAGCCGTCGAACTTCATCGCCGTGCCGATGTTCTTGATGGCGACGCCCACGGAGAGACCAGTGATCCCGGCGAGCTTGTGGTATTGGACGCCGAAGTCGAAGGCAACGCCTGACGCCGACACACGATGAATCTGCTCAGTGATCAGCTTCACCGATCCACCAGCCGAGATCGCGTCGGTCAGGGCACGAGCATACGAAAGGCCGATCGTGACATAGGTTGGGCTGAAGACTCGCCCACCCAGCCCATCGGGATCATCAGCGCTCGTGATGAGAATATCGCCGAAACTGAGAGACTTGATGCTGAATCCAATCGAGCCGAATTCACCGAAGGAGCCAGTGACCGCTCCATACTGCACACCGATGTCGGCGATGTAGCTCATCGTCGAGAACATTGCCTCAGCAGAGTGGCCGGAGCGGCCGAGTCCCGCTGGATTCCAGTGTATAGCTTCAACGCCTTGAGCGACAGCGACGGTTGACCCGCCCATGGCAAGATCCCGAGCACCGACGGGAATCAGCAGCTCAGGTGCGGCTGCTGTGCCGACCCGCTTGTTTTGCGCGGAAACCGTAGTAACGATGCCGACAAGAAGCAAGCAGATCAAGCAGAGAGTAAGAACATTTTTCATAGTCATGATGATTTCTCCTTATGCAAAGATCTGTTCCAAGGCAAGTTAGTAGTATATAAGGACCTCTTGCTCTTGGATGATTGCCACTTTCAGCACCTTTGTGGTTCCGAGGTCCGGCATGTCGATATGCGCGATGTACACGCCGCTGGCTACGGGGAACGCGTACTGATTGTTGAGATCCCACTGCATGAACTGCGTCGGATTGCTCGCGCCATCTTTCACCAAGCTTCTCACAAGATGGCCAGCCAAGTTGAAGATCCGGATCGTGCAGTTTGCAGGCAGATGGCTGAATGTAACGAACCGTGAGAACCTGTTCGTCTCAGCGGCATTCAGCGCATAGTACGGATTGGGGAAGACGTTGACCTTGTTGACCTCCTCCTTGGCGAGCTCAATATTTCCGTACTCTGCCTTCATGCTGCCCGGCGAGAACGTGAACTGATCGGTTGTCGTGAAAAGCAGTTTCGGCGAGATCGTGAGCTTGCCAACACTCCCGCTCATTGTCTGACCAGTTGCGATCTTGAGATCAACGACATAGACGATGTCTGCCGTCGGACCACCCGTTGCAATATTCGGTGTTTGGTATTCCGCTTTGGTTGCTCCAAACTGCGTCATCGTCGGATCGTATGTCTTGTTATAGATGTTGAAGAACTCGCCAGAAATGCAGTCCCACCCTCCGTTTCGGTTGTTATCCCGGACGGAGACCGTAAGTTGCCGAGCAGGGGTCTTGCTGATGTCCCATGCCGAGAACGGCACGTTAATCACTGGGAGAGTATCCTTACTGGTGTTACCAAAAGACATTCCGATCATATACACGTTTTGAGTATACGTGCCATGACGAACGATGCGATACGCTTTCTGAGGATTCGCCGCGTCAAACCGGATCTCGATCGGATAGATACTGGTCAGTGGGAATGAAGGCGCGTATGCACCAAGGTGATCGGCAGCTTTTGCTCCGGGTAAGACGCTCTCTTTGAACCCGGAATAGGGATCGCCCCAGTAATTCGTTCCGTCAATCCACTGCGTACCTCCTGACCATACAGTTGTCGCGTTGCTGACACCGGCTCCCTCAGTCACTTTCACGAGCATGCCATCGGCGGTTGGGTAATCCTCAGCCATTCCCCCCCAATCTTCTCCGTAGTTCCTTCCGCTGAAGAACATTGTCTTGTTCTTCGTGACATTGACAATGTTGTAGGTCTTGCTTGCCCCAGTTCCCGTGAAGGTTACCCGATATGTGTCACCGGTCAGCCTTGACGGATCGATGACCTTAACAGCCACAGACCCTTCGGCGTTTCCAGCAGGATGCGTTACGGCGATTGTTTCGTCGATCTTCGCATTGTACTTGGTGCCGGGGGAAGGTTTCTGAGGTGTTGCGCGCACACGAGCAGGAGCTGATTCCAGCACCTGCGGCAGGAAGTCCGCTTTGGTTGAACGGAAATAGGCGGTGACAGCAAGGTAATATTCCTGCCCATTGTACAACGTTGGGCGGTCGCCCAAGGCATCCGCTTTGAATTCATAGACCTTTTTTACGCCGCTGTTCGTTCCAAACTGAACGGGCTTCTGGATGATCAATCCCGAAGCCTCATCAAACGACTGATCGAGAAGAACCGAATAGGAGTTGATAACGTCGAACGTGGCGATGCGTTTACCGGAACCTAGCGCTGCCCCCTGTGTCGGTATCTGATAGATGTTGTATCCCTCGAACGCGAAACTACCAGGTTCGACCATTCTCCCCTCCGTCTTCGCGAGAGTTTCTGAATCCCAGCCCCAATCAAGCACGATGCTGCCATCAAGTTCCGCGGCAACCACTTTTGGACTTGTCGCAACAGGAACAACAAACAAGGCATCGAAGGTGTTCTGCGCGAACTGATCGTTGAACTTCAACACTGCGATGCTTGAAAACCGGTCCGCTCCAAGTCCCACAACGGTCGCCACAACGACCTCTTGTGTGTCACCCGGTGCAAGATTGAATGGGCCCGACATCGAAATCATGCGGCGATCGCCCGGCGACATCGCGTACGACAATCCAAGCCCATCGATGAATCCCTTGCCGGTAACCGGATCACCCGACAGCGGGAATGGCCCTGCCGTAATACCAGGTGGGAATGGGTACCGGACGTCCGGACCATCAATTGGTGCAAATCCTCGAAACATTTTCCACCAGCGTAGCGTCGCGAGCGACCATGTTCGAGGACGGGGATCGGAGATTGCAGAGCCCGCGGAGAAGTACGAGAATCCTGTCATCGGTATGTTCTTCTTCCCGGTGATGCGCTTGAAGTTCCAAACAGCCACATCACCCGGCGCACCCGCAACGACAGGTCCGGCAAGGAAATCGAAACCTGCCGAAGGCGGAGGAAGGCTATAGCCGGAGAACTCTCCATCGATTGGGTTACCGTTATAGACGAAACTCAAGCCGAGCAATGTGTCACACCCGATGAGATCATCCCCGGCGTTCCCCAGATCGGGATCCGAGAACATGCCGACATACATGCTGTCGATGAAGAACGAGCCCTTATTGACACCATCGATGAGGACACCCCCTTTGTTGATGATTCTCACTCGCCTAAAAACGCAGTTGCCGAGAGCATCAGTCCGTTTATAACCCCAATATGTCGTCTGCCCTTCGATTCCCATCGGCTCGGAGCCAAAGGTCGAAGTTGTAAGTGAGCGGTTCAAATCATTATAGACCGTCCAGAGAACTTCATCCGCTGGCACATTCGGATCAGCACCCGCGACACCGGGCTCATCGTATTTGCCGGCGACCAAGTCGTCGTGAGTAAGCAACGCACCGGCGTTCGGATCATAATTGAAACGGGGCGGCTTCTGATAGCCAGGTATGCCGTTCCGCTCAATATAGGGCGCTCCCAGCGACGCCGGCCATTCGTCCCAGTCCTTCTGATATTGACCTTTGATGGCAGCAACTTGATCGGCGGTCGCTTGAGCAGGCGTGATTTCGTTCGTTTCGCCCGCATCTCGCTTCAGCTCGTCTTCAGTCATCGTATTCCAATCGCGACGAATGCGGTAGATTCGAACCTCTGGAAGATTCTGGTCGGCAGAAACTGCTGAGGCGCCCGTGCCAACGATACGGCCAGGCTGATTTCCCTGCACGTATTCGTTCCCGCCGGCTCGAATCGGCTGGTTCTGTCCACCCGGGATTGTCTTTGCTGCGTCTTGGAAGACTTTTCCCCCCCACACAAGTCCGTCCCTGTAGATTAAGCTTCCAGTTCCACGCGGGTAAACGAGACCATCGCCGACTCTCGAGGGAGGAAAGTTAGCCTCGCCATCTGATGTATGCCATGTCGAAATATTGTTGATATTCAAGATTTGATAGCGTGGGGTACCGGTCGTCTTCGCCAGCCCCACCGGTTTCCGAGCTTTCTCATCTTTCGGCTCATCCGCACGTGCAATGGTCAACGTTATCATTCCACAACCCACAAGCGCCGCGACGAGAAAACGGAACAATGAATTTCTCATAATGTTGCTCCTTCTGAGTTGAGCTGTTGGTTACACTTGTCCGCGTTCAACAGCATTCAGTCATTGGCCCCTAGATCTCTAGCTTGAGGCCGAAACGGATCTGCCGTGGGGCACTATACACATCGTTGCCGGTGGCATTGATATACGCCCATCGGTTCTCGATGTTGATAGCCTGATAGAATTCTGTGTACCGCGGTATCTCCTTGTACGAAGCCGACAACGGACTTCTGAGCCATCCATCGTCGCTCGGGGTTCCGGTGTTGGGGAACACGTTAATGACCTGCTGGGTGTTCAGCAGATTGAGGATGTTCGCATACAACTCGACGCTCATATCGCCCAGGTAGATAACTTTGCTTGCGTTGAGGTCGATATTAAAGACCCATGGTGTTGATGAGCTATTGACAGGCTCGACAGGGGTTCTCGTGCGTGGATCCATAAGTGCTCGCACACCAATGTTCCAAACACTTGCCTGGCCCAGGATCCGCGGCTCAAGGATCTTTGTGTAGTTGTGCCCGCTGTTGAATGACAGCACCATATTGAACCCAAGCCCTTCCAGGATCGGTCCGCCATCACCCTTCGCCCACCGGTAGTCAACGAAGATGGTTCCGCGGTGGGCCTGGTTGAACTCGAACGGGCTGATGAAGTTCGGGAATCGGGCTTGACCTTCGTCGCTCACTGCAACGCGGGAGGATGCGGGGGTTGAGGCTGAGCCACGGGCATCAGACAGGGTGTAGTTCACTCGCGCAGCAAGCCTGTTCGTTCGTCGCAGCTCAAGAGTTAGCTCCAGTCCCTTGATTGTGCTAAAATCCTCATTCCGGTAAGCGACAAACATCGGCACGCCAGCCTGGTTGAAGATTCTCTTAAGCTGGATCTGGTCGCGCACATCTTTATAGAATCCCGTCACCGTCAGCGCGAAGTTGTCGCTCAACGATTGTCGGATGCCCATCTCGAACTGGGTGGTGCGTTCAGGACGGACCAGAAATCCACTTCCAGCCGGTGTACTCGTGAGCGTGTAGCTCGAGCGTGTGGTGGGACTGATACGGCCGGCAAGATAGTTGCTCCCTGAGAACAGACGGCCCAATGGGGGGAGCTGAGCGTACTTCCCATACATCGCGTAGAATACCGTCCGATCTGTTACCGGGAATGAGAAGCTAACACGCGGGAGGATAAGGTGAGCTGGTTCCGTGTCCTTTAACTGGCTCTCGGGATCGGCAAAGTAGTTGAGGTTTGCATCCCAAGCCGGATTGTCGAAGTCATCTATCGTTTGAACGTGTTGATCGAAGTACTCGTACCGTGCGCCGATATTCAGGACCAAATCACGGAACTCCAGCTTGTTCTGGAAGTACGCCGAGGCAAACGTTGGCTTGCGTGGACCGTCGATACCGGAACTGACCTCGTTTCCAAAGATATCGTACCCGTAGTAATTGATGAGGCCGGCATTCGAGTAGCGCACGTCACGATCGCGCGCCAAGTAAGGACTCCGCGCAATCGAATCGGGGTGATACTGATTTCCGCTTCGAGCGATGAATTCATTCAGAGAAGCGATGTCGCCGACGCTGTAGCTGCGCATCAACCAGGTCTCAAGTCGGCCACCGGCTTTTAACTCCCATGACGTTGTAACCTGGGAGGTGAGATCAATTGTGAAGCCAAGGGATGTCTGGTGATTCCTGCCGTATGAGCCAACCGGTGAGTACGGATGTGTGAATTCCCATCGGTAAATTACGCTGTATGGTGTCGGACCTACCCATCGAGTTTGATACGACGTTCTGTCGTTGATCAGGCGTCCGAGATTCCTTGCAGCGACACTGTCTGTGTAACCCCTGATGCTCTCAAAGTCCTCCCCAAAATCGGGATCGTAGGTCTTGGCCGAACGCTTGAAGTACGAAATGCCAACCTCGTAGAACGTCGTCGGGCTCAGTACGTGGGTCAAGCGGAGGTTGCCGAAGAGCGACTTGGTATTTGACAATTGCTCAACTTTCCAGAAGTAGTTGCTGAGCGCCCCGGGCCAGCCGTGCCCACCGGGGTTTTCCGCATCGGTGAAGCTCCCCGTG
>CAYHRX010000197.1:0-6383 GCA_964359075.1 uncultured Chitinophagales bacterium | reverse complement strand
CATGCCTTCGGTCTGACTTTCGGCAAGGGGAGGCTAAAGAGAATAGTACTTCCAGCACCAGGTGTGCTCCCTATCTCGATATGAGCCCCGATACTGTCAGCGCGCTTCTGCAGGTTGTTGAGCCCCTCCCCCCTTTTCACACTTTCCGGAGTGAACCCGATTCCGTTGTCCCTCACGCCCAGGCGTAATGTCCCCGACTCTTCAGTTATCTCAATATCCACGCGAGTCGCCTTGGAGTGCTTGACGATGTTGTTCAACATCTCCTTGAATGCAAGGTACAAATTGCGACGAACTGCAGTCTGCATCTCTGCAACTGACGGGCGGTCAGGAACCTTGAAGGAATATGAGATGCTGCCCAGGAGCTTTGACGCGACATCTCTCATCTTCAGCAGCAAATCTAGGAAATTGTCGTGCTCAGGGTTGATGAGCCACACGATGTCACGCATGGACGCCGATGTCTCCAACGCTGCCCGCCCAATGGTCGTCAACCGCTCCTGATCCATCTCATCCAGGTTTGCATGCTGCTGAACAAGCTCGCTGATGAGGATGATGCTGCTAAGCTTCGTCCCGAGCTCGTCGAGCAGATCGGCGGCAATGCGGACTTTGATACGGTGTGCCTCTTCATTCAGCCGGGCGTTTTCAACCACCTGGGCCGACTGTGCAGCGATGATTCCCAGGAGTCGCTGGTCTTCTTCTGTGAAGCCGTTCTCGTTCTTCTTGTTGTAGAGGCTCAACACACCTTTCAACTCAAGCTTCACCATCATTGGCACACAAATGACAGAGCGGATGGGGTCATCCCACGGCACGTTGAGGAATCGATCATCTTTCCTGGGGTCGTTCATCAGCAACGGTTTCTTGTTGAGATCCATCCAGCCAAGCAATGCCTGATGAAGATGGAACTGTTCATGCATCGACGAGCTGACCATGGCTCGCACAAGCGTCTTCAGCGGGTCATCGGCTTCCCGGTCAACGAGAGTGATGACTCCCTGCTCAGCATTCACGGCAGACAGTGACCGCTGGATGATTGTCTGCATGATCTCCTGAGGGTTGAGTGAAGCACTGATCGCCCGGGCGAGCTCGTTGAGGATGGAGAGTTCCTCAACGGCCCGCCGAAGGCGCTGGTTCTCCAGCTCATAAGTCTCGAGCTGAATGGTGTTGCTGTTATGCTTGACCATCGTAGGACTCCGACAATCCCTCACGAGACAAAACGTATGGGGTCGAGACGATGACACCTCTTGCCTCGACACCCACGATCATTTGGCGCCTCTAACAGGGTGATGAAAAACTCTTTCACTGGTCATTGCGAGGCGATTTCTGCCGAAGTCCCGCTCTTGGATTCCGCCCATTGGGCGGGATTCAGAGAGCGGAACAATCTCTTTTTTCTGCACGGATTCGAGGATTGAGATTGCTTCGCTTCGCTCGCAATGACCCGTGACGCTCGGTTTTTCAACAGCCTGCTAAGTTGGTTCCCGTCTGCACTAGATACCAAGTCCAAAATCCTTTGCTTCTATCCACCTCATGCTCAAGAGTGACCAGAAATCAAGGGCCAAGTTGTTCAGGACGTAGTCATAGGGAAGCCACCCGTATCCTGCTTCTCCCCAGTCGGCTCCCCAAGAGTTGCGGATTAACAATGCACCCGTTGTTTCCGTGTTAGACTTTGTGTTCTTGATCTTCTTCTCATCGTCATAACCCACAGCAACAACCGCGTGACCCCATTGGGGAGTTTCGCCCTGGCAAGGATAGGGAATCCCCCCGACGACATCTGTCTCGTGGAAAGACTGAAATCCATAGAACCCGAACATAGACGGAATGCCGGCTCTGAGACACCTTTGCACACTCGCGAGCACTTCCTCTCGGGCTACGTTTTTCATCAGCGGATCGTGACAAAAGTATCGGAGCGCCTCATACTCATCAGCCACAGCGTAGACAAAAGCAGGCGGTTCTATGTCAAAGTCTGGGTCTTTGTCGGTATACGGCCAGTACTTTTCCGGTGCAGCGCCGCAAAACCGCAAAGCACCCATCACATTACGTAGCCAAGCCCCCGTGTCGCCCGTAACTCCCATCAGGTTACGAGTTGTCTTGTAAAGAAAGAGACGGGAACCATCGATCCACACCCCAAATGCCTTACGCTCGTAGTACTCCACTATTCCCATACCGGCGTGCGCGGAACACGATCCCAGGCTGCCCTGACTCTCAGTGGGCGAACACCATTGCCTCAAATCGACAGACTTTTTCATTGGCGCAAGTTTCACACCCGCTGGCGGGATCACTCTCGCCCTTTCGAGAATAGGCTTGATCAGAGTATGTGTATCCGAATAGTCTCGTACATCTGGAAACGGGGGTAGCCATCCTGTCCCCACAGTCTTGTTCAAATCCGAAAGTGTGACCATCTTCTTTGGGAAGTACATGTCTTCTTTCTCCTTTCTTGAAGTTTCTGTATTGTCTTCTCAACCGAGAGCATCCACGCATGTCCACGTAAATACCCCGCCGACGTGCTGAGTTTTCTACTCATGCGGTCCTTTCTGTCTTGCCTACCCGCAGTAATGACACGCCCGTTTGCTCTAAGGTATAATGCGTGGAGTCGAGGCAAAACATAGTTGACCTCGACCCACGACCTTGTCCACGTATTGGCCTACCAGATATCTTGCGGCTCCAAGATTGTCTCAGAACGGCGGAGGCGGAGCTGGGGGGACGTTACCGCCGGGCGCAATTAGGTGCACTCCAACAGTATGAGAAATGATGTACAGCACCTCCGCCCCAGTATACGTTTTGCCGTCCAGGTCCAGCACCAAGGGAGCCGGGCTTAGGCTGCCCCAAGTTTGAGCCCTCCCGTGGAGAAAATCGAGAAGCTCGGCTTTCTCAGGGTCGGTAAACGCCGAGGGGAACACTTGTGGGTGTGCGGTCCGCAGATCGTTAAGTGCTGTCTCGGTAGTCCATACCAGTCGCGTACAAACTTGCGGATCTCGAACAGCGTATCCCAGGACGTTTCTGATGTTTGTAGTCATAGCGCACTCCTTTCAGAAATGATTGGTTTTGGTTAGACTTATTTCCCCCTTTGTGCTGAATCAAGTTTGGCCGCGGCGATATTGTGAGTCCGAGCCCTGGCTAGATCGTCTCTTACCGGGTCTGCTCGATACTCAAACATCTTGGCAAGCCGGGTATGTACTTCTACATTTGTCGAATCGAGAACAAGAGTCCGGTAGTATTCCCCAATCGCTCTATTCGTATCCTCTTGTATGAGCCAGGTCTCAGCTCTCCTCAGGCGCTCGATTGGCAATTCCTTGTGATCTGCGATCGATAGACGATAGTACATCGAGCCGTTTTCGTACAGTCCCTCGACATAGCTCAGGGTTGCCATCGAATCGTAGATTACAGGCAACGAATACCCACGCTCTTTCATCACCTTGACATACATAGCGTCGAACTCGCGGGCCTTTGTTGTATCGCGTTTGCGCAACATAATCGTCCCCAACAAGCTGTAAACTCCCGGGTAGACATTCTCCATTGTCAGAGCCTCTTCAAGAATCTCCTGTGCTTCACCATACCGATACTCCCAATCATACGCGTGTGCTAGAAGTAGGTAGAGGGGAGAGTAGTGCCACTTCATCTTGATTGCAGGCAGCAGCGCTGCGATGACCCCTTTGTAATCGGCCCTCATGTAACGAACGCGGCCGAGATTGTAGAGGAGAATGTTGTTGCCTGGAGAGTATTCAAGCGCCTGGCTGAGTGCTCGCTCCTGATCCTGCAGGTTCCGTTGATAGCAGGCTTCTGCCCAGCGAATGATCGCCTGCTCAAAAGGGCTTGCCCTTTGATGCACAGCCATGAGGTGGCGATAGTGTTCACCTGCTTCAAGTGTGTCGCCGCGTGC
The DNA here is from genome assembly GCA_964359075.1 of uncultured Chitinophagales bacterium. Lineage (GTDB taxonomy): Bacteria > Bacteroidota > Ignavibacteria > UBA10030 > UBA6906 > UBA11986. The sequence goes on along the minus strand of CAYHRX010000197.1, from coordinate 2,515 downwards.
TATCAAGCGAACAACAAGCCAAACTCTTGGTGTAATGAATGTAGAATCGAGCTGAACTGCCTGGCGCAGGTACTTGTTTGACTTCTCGTGGTCCGCCTTCAATGCATATTGACACGCTTGATTGAAGCTCTTCACCGCAGCCATGCTGCTGAACCGTTTGGGCCACCACGGCTTTAACTGAGGGTCTCTCAGGGTGAGCAGCGATGCCTCTTGCAGGTAATCAAGAAACTGACGTGCAAGCGAGTCCACTGCAGCAGGCAAGTTCTCCTCCGACTCTACGGCTATTTGCCACGTCGACATCACCTGGCGACTTGCCGCTTTCGACATCTTCGCATGAATCTCGTACAGGCCCCTCGTCTTGAGTATGCTTCCCTCAAGCGCGTACGTTACATCCGCATTGCTAAGCAGATCGAACAGCTTCACTCCCTCCACCGATCCAGGTGCACCGGCCTGAATCATATTGTTGAGAGAGACCGGTTCGAATATCGCCAGGCCCTCAACACCAGTCAGGTATGTCACCAGCAATGCCTGAATCGTCTCGGGCCAGCCTGCAGGACCTTCTTCTCGAACAGCGTTTGAGAACTTTAGGATGCCAATGTTCGTGCGTGCAGATTCAGCCGTCGGTGTGCCCACATTCCTGAGTATGAACCACGCTACCACCACGCCGCAGAGTGCAAACGCCAGAATCCCAACCCAGACCCGAGAGAACTTGTAACGTCCGGAAAACTCGGATGTCGTCGCAGTAGGATGCGCACTCGATCCTAGCAGCTCCAGCAGCTCATTCATCGACTGAGGTCGGGCTTCTTTTTGCTTCTGAAGGCACTTCATGCAGAGCTCTCGCAGTTCTGCTGGAACATGTTTGCACAGAGTGGAGAGATCGGGGGGTTCTTCAGAAGTGATCGAGTACATCATCCCCGGCGCATGATCTCCTCTAAACGGCCTTTGGCTCGTCAGCATCTCGAAGATGAGAACTCCAAGAGACCAGATGTCAGTACGATGGTCAACCTCAGCGCCAGCAATTTGCTCCGGAGACATGTACGAAAGCGTCCCCGCTGTGTGTCCCTTCTCTTGAAGAGGGGCCTGACCAGCCAGTGTGGCAAGTCCGAAATCGAGAATCTTGGCAACGCCGTCCTCGGTAATCATGATGTTCGACGGACTGATGTCCCGATGGACGATACCATGCTGATGTGCTGAAGAGAGACCGTGCACTACCTGCCGGACGATGTCGACAACCTCTGACGGCTGAAGCGGTCCTCGTTCGATTCTCGTACGGAGAGTCTCGCCGGCATAGCACGACATCGAGATGAACAACTGACCATTCTCTGTCTGGTCGATCTCGTGAATAGTACAGATGTTCGGGTGATCCAATGCCGAAGCAGCTTGCGCCTCCGCAATGAAACGCTCACGCGCTTCAGAATCCTTGGTAAAATCAACTGGAAGGAACTTGAGAGCAACAGAACGCTTGAGTCGCATATCCTCGGCTTTGTATACAACGCCCATTCCCCCGCAGCCGAGCTCCTCAAGAATTTTGTAGTGTGATATCGTTTGCCCGATCATGGACATGCCCTGCGAAATGGAGACACTGTGGCCCAGACAGGTGCATCTACATCAATCGCATGAAAAACGAGCAGCTTGGTGAGTACGAGGAGATCAGAAGAGAAGTCCGGATGGCAGCCAGATCGTAGCAGGGCCTTCCAGATCAGTAGCGCTTACCGATGATCGAGCAAGAAGAGATGGGAGCGTTGTTGCGGCACGTAGGTCTGTGCACTCTCAGGTCTAGGACTCGTGAAGCGAGACACCCGGCAAGCTGCTGGCCAGCAATTCCGACCTATGTTCCTCGGGTGGAAATCTACTTTGGAAGAACCACAAAGTCAATAACCCACGCAAGGGTATATCGGATGCCAAAGTCCGCAATCGTAACTTCTGTGTCCCAGACCCCCTTTTCTGTGTTTCTTCAAGCCTCTCCAGAGCAAAGAAACTCATGAGATCTTCCGCCCCGTTCACCCACGCATCGTGGTGGTGATACGGCATATCCATAATGCTGCCGCGCTGGACGCTCGGGCCGCCACGGTCCATGCGGGAATGCTTCACCCTCAAAGTAATCATCGCCTCGCGGGTCGGAATAGATGAGACATCCCACAGCTCCATGCTCGGCGGCAACCTTCGGTTTGATGCCCCGCCGCGATGCACCATAGCGCGGAACTCCTGTTCCCAGCTCCTGACTTTACCTGATCTGGTTTGTGCAACACTCACGCTGCCGGTGGTGATCAATGAGAGAAGATGAAAGCATAGCAGTGAGAATCGGTTCATCAAACAGTAGCTTGTAGATTGCACTCGAAAACGGTATCTTGTCCGCACGACTGTCGCCCATCCGGAGAAAGTATGAAGCAGACCCTGACGATCATCTTCACACTGTTTGTCGCAGCCTCGCTGCAAGCTGAGATACGATTCCTGCACGGCCCTTTTGCAGACGCTATCAAGAAAGCCGAAGCCGAACAGAAGCCTGTCATGATTG
>CAYHRX010000196.1:0-6400 GCA_964359075.1 uncultured Chitinophagales bacterium | reverse complement strand
CCTACACCGGCGACGCAGATGACTATCAGCAGAAGCTCTATCGGGATTCACTGCATGCATCGCTGACAATTCCTGAAGTCGAGGGCTATGTGCGTGAAGCAGGTCTGTGCGGTGTTGGCGTCGTTCAGTCATCTGACAGGCATTGGTCGGCAGAGCGACCGTGGCGGGAACACTGAGTTATCACCACACATCAAAGGCGAAGCCCAACCCCCAGTGGTCTTCACGGATGTTTTAGTACTGACTGAAAATCGTAAGGCCCGAGAAATAGCTGAGGTAGAGTCGGACGCCGGTGCCTCTCCATTCCCCGAACTTCACCCCAAATTCCAGGTTGTTCGTCCCGATGTATGATGGGATTCCCACCAGTGACAGGTGATCTGCGAGGAAGAGGTTCAGCGGTCGGCCGAACACGTTCGTGAAGTTGTTAGGCGTGTGAATCTCGAAGCCGTGCAGCGTGCTGATGCGCTTGATGTCGTCCGGACGAATCAACGTGGAGTAGCTCACGCCTGAGTAAAGAAGAAGCGACATCGCTTCGAACTGTATCTCATAGGCGCCAACAAGCTCACCGAAATCCTTGGTGAATGGGATTGGGAGGGTTCCGCCTTTCCACGTGCCGGTTGTGTTGTCGAAGTGTCCATCGATGAAATGTGCACTCAGGTGAAGTATGCGGAGGCGCAACGAAAGGTTCGCATCGTCGTATGCTACCCTGTACGAAACATGGCCGCCGAAGAAGCCATCCACAGCATCAATTTGCAGGCGATGTCCTTCCGCGCTTGTTGAGAGTGCGAACGTGAAGAAGTCAATGCCGACCCTGAGTCTTTTACTTTTCTCAGACGAAATGGTATATTCAACAACGTCCAGCGTGCTGCCGATATCGAGCTTGAGACGCGAGCTGCCGATCTGCTTCCGCACCCCCACGCGTGGTTCCTGGTAGTTGGCAACCAACGGCTTCACCAGAAGGCCGGAAGGCAGAAACGTAAACCCGACGCGTTCAGGGATATCAGTCGACTTTGCCGGCTGGAAGGGAACAGGCAGAAGCACGAGGGTGAGAGAGATGAGAAGACGATGCATGCGATCACTCATGGTTTCAAGTTCACATGAATATAGCCAACGAGTGTTGTACAAGCAACAGTGTGATGGGTTGAGATGAATCAGCAGTCGTTCACACCGGAAGAGATGGAGCGCTACAGCAGGCACTTCGTCCTGCCGGAAGTTGGCGTTGATGGCCAATTGAAATTGAGAGAGGGGAAGGTGTTGATTGTTGGAGCCGGTGGGCTTGGCTCTCCCGTTGCCCTGTATCTTGCGGCGGCGGGCATTGGCAGAATCGGCATCGCAGAGTTCGACACTGTGACGTCTTCCAACCTTCAGCGACAGATCCTCTACACCGCGAATGATGTCGGCAAACGGAAGTCAGCAGTAGCCAGGGAGCGATTGGAGTCTCTGAATCCCCACGTTGAGGTGAGAATGCATGATACTCGCCTGACTTCAACGAACGCCCTTGACATTATCCGGGAGTACGACATTATTGCTGACTGCACGGACAACTTCCCAACACGATACCTGATCAATGATGCCTGTGTGTTGACGAGACGGATCAACGTGTATGGGAGTGTGTTTCGGTTCGAAGGGCAGGTGTCGGTATTTGATGCTTCACTTGGGCCATGCTATCGGTGCATCTATCCTGCCCCGCCTCCCCCCGAGCTTGTGCAGGATTGTTCTCAAGCGGGAGTGCTCGGCGTCCTCCCCGGCATTGTTGGCGCTTTGCAGGCCAACGAGGTCGTCAAGCTGATTCTGGCGAAAGGCGAACCGCTGGTCGGGCGGATGGTGTTCGTTGATGCTCTGGCCGCAAGTGTGCAGGAGATGACCGTTGCGAAGGATAAACACTGCCCGGTTTGCGGAGAGAGTCCAGCGATTACATCACTGATTGACTATGAAGAGTTCTGCTCAGGGCCAACGAGTGCGGTGGAGAAGTCCGACAATCACGAGATGAGCGTACAGGAGCTCAAGCGCAGGCGTGATGCACGATCGCCCATATTCCTTCTTGATGTTCGCGAGCCATACGAGTATGCAATCTGCAACATCGGTGGGCACCTCATTCCCCTGAGCCAACTCGAGAGCAGACTTTCTGAGATCGAGCATGCGCAGGAGATCATCGTGTATTGTCATCATGGAATCAGAAGTGAGGCCGCGTGCACCATTCTGCGGAAGCACGGTTTCCACAACGTGAGGAACCTCTCGGGCGGCATTGATGGCTGGGCACATCTTGTCGACCCGAAGATGCCGCGCTACTAGGTTGAATGTCTGAGTCTATTTCTCTACATTGATGCACCTTTTTCCAATCGTGAACAACTCCTCCGGAGGTACCGAATGAAACGTTGTGTGTTGATGATGCTGGTGGTCTGCCTCACTTCAACTTTTGCCGTTGCCCAGCAGGAAGAAGAGCCGCCGATTCCCCCCAAGCGCTCGAAGGCTGCAAAGGTAGGAGCGTTTGGTGGTTTCACTCCCGGCTGGTTATTCGTAGACGTCAAGCCGATCAATGAGTTTCTCCAACCCGCAAAAGGTGCAGCTCTTAAGGACAATGGCGTATTTCTCTGGGGTGGCGGCGGTGCTGCGTATATTATGCTCGTGCCTAATCTCCGTGTTGGTGGTGCAGGGATGAGCGGGGCGATCAAGAGCACATCGCTCGATGCTTCCGGAATTCGTCGGGATGCAGAACTCAACGTTGGGTTTGGAGGAGTGACATTCGAATACGTCGTGCCGATTGTGGAACGACTCGATGTTGCCTTCGGAACGATGATTGGGGGCGGCGGCATTGATATCACTCTTCGGCAAGATGTGGGTGGTAGCAAAACATGGGGACAAGAGTGGAACAACTTCGGTTCTGGTAACTACCAGGTTCTCGGACAGGTGAACAATGTCAAACGAACGATGTCGGGTGCGTTCTTTGTGTGGATGCCGTCGGTCAATGTCGAGTATGCGATTCTCGGATGGGTAGGTGTCCGGCTTGGGGCAAGTTACGTTGGGATGGCATCGCCATCATGGACGATTGACGACAACAATGAACTCCTGGGTGTGCCGAGCAAAGTGACAGGGAAGGGATTCATGGTCAACGCGGGGGTGTTTGTAGGGACGTTCTAGAGACATAGTCGAAAACCAACTGCAAAAGAACTGCACCACGGAGAACACAGAGGACGTAACGAAAAAAGAATAACAAACGGGTCACTCTAGGCGGCGTTTTCTCCGTGAACTCAGTGTCCTCTGTGGTTGAGCTTTGGTGTCATTGTGTCTTCGTGGCGCCTTTCGTCAGGTCTTACCACTTCTTCTCCGCAAACTGCACAGTCTTCCACTTCACAAACAACTCCTTACACCTATTGCGCTGGTACTTTCCCGTCGAGGTCACAGGGATGTCGTTCCCGAAGACAACTGCTTTGGGTGATTTGTGAAAGGGGAGATGCTTCCGGCAGTAGATGATGACGTTCTCTTCTGTCACCTGCGCGGAATCCTTCAGCTGTACGTACGCGCCGACTTCTTCTCCATACCAATCATTCTCGAACCCCACGGCAATTCCAGCCTGAACGCCCGGCATGTTCATCAGAACCTCGTCGATCTCGAACGGTGAGATGTTGACGCCGCCTCGTATGATCAGCTCCTTGATCCGACCGGTGATGAAGAAGAACTTCCTTCCCTGATCATCGTATTTGAAGAATCCCTCGTCCCCGCTGCGGAACCAGCCGTGAGCGAATGTGTTCTCGTTCGCCTCCGTGTTCTGAAAGTAGTACTTCATCACGTTGTGTCCGCGGATGACAATTTCTCCTCGCTCCCCTTCACCGAGTTCGTTTCCATTCGGGTCGTGGATTGCCATTTCATTCACAGGTAGCGGCACGCCGAGGGAGGGGAAGCCGTACTTCGAGAGCCACAGTTTGTGCTCACCGGGGGAAAGATCGATGGGGAGGAAGCAGGAGTAGCAGGTCGTCTCCGAGAGGCCATAGCCATGGATGATCGGGATATTGAATTCATGCTCGAACTTCAACGCAAGCTCCACCGTCAGCGGGCCGGCGCCGCAGATGATGTGTCGGAAGTTCATCAGCTTGTACGCTTCCATCGAAAGCTTGGCGTGCAGCAGAAACTGCAGCAGGGTTGGTACAACACTGACCACCGTCACCTTCTCTATGCTAATCCGCGCAAAGAACTTGTCGGTGTGGAATTTCTGGTTGAGGACCACACCACTCCCCGCATACAGCGGCGTGATGAGAGTGACGACTGTGCCGTTCACATGATGGATTGGAAGCACGCACATCATGCGCTGGTCCTTCGAGATCCGATGCCACTCCGCGATTGCCATGGCATCAACGAGCAGGTTGTACTGAAGCAACACGACACCCTTTGGGAATCCTGTTGTCCCGGATGTGTACACGATGAGCGCTTCGTCGCTGAGATGAGGCCGCTTCGCGGGTTTGAACCGCAACGGTTGCATCACCAGCTCGGTCTGGAGGTGAGGGAGATCGGGCTTGGGCTTTTTCCCTACCTGGACAATCGTCTTCAGGCCCGGCGCTTCGCAACGAATCCCGCATATGCGTTCGACGAACTCGTCTCGCACGAAGGCAAGTTCCGCCTGTGAATTCTGAAGGATGTAGGCGATGCGCTTGTCATCTTCACTGACATTCACAGGCACCACAACTGCCCCGAGCATGAATGCAGCAAAGTATTGAATCACGACATCGGAGTGATTGTGCGAGACGGTTGCGATACGATCACCAATCCTGATCCCCACCGACTGGAGATAGTTCGCTGTGCGGCATACTTCCTCAAAGAACTCCCGATAGGAATACTCCTTCCTGTGCCCATCCTCAGCGTAGAAGATCAGGAATGCCTTCTGTTCGTATGTGTCCGCCTGTTGCTCAAGCAGGTCGCCGATGTTCTTATACGGCACCATCGGCTCGGTCGGCGGCATGCCGTCAACGGATTGAGCTTGGAAGATCTTGTCGAGCAGCGTCTGTGAGAGGTCAGACATGGGGATAGTGCGTGCGGGAAGGAAGGCGTGTCATCACACGAGTTTTGCGGCCATCAAAAAGAACGGCAGATGCCATTACTGTCTGTTACCTACGGGCTTCGTTCATTTCTCCATCCAACTCGCCCAGTACTCTTTCCACTCCACCGACTCCCCGGCAGGAAGGACGTGGATAGGGTTTAGCCCATCGAGCATTACGGCATACTCATCGGTGTGCGTCTTCGATCCCTGGTTCTTCAGAGCTTTGGGATGCGGCCCATGATGTATGCCTCGAGGATGCAGCGTGACCATGCCGGGCTTGATGTTGGCCTTGCTGAAAAAGCTTCCATCGTGATAGAAGATGAACTCATCATAGTCCGTGTTGCGGTGAAAGAACGGCACTCGTAGTGCCTCCGGGTCTTCTTCTAGCGGCCGCGGAAGGAAACTGCACACGATGGCGCCCTGGGTAACGAACGTGGAATGAGCGCTTGGAGGAAGGTGTGCCCGGTGACTCATGATCGGGCGGATATCTCTCATGTTCAGTTTCCAGACTGTAAGATCGCCCTTCCATCCCACAACATCCAGCGGATTGAATGGATAGACAACAGTCGAAACCTCATCGTCGACCCTGATCCGAATTTCCCACTCGCGGTTGTCGTCAAGATTCGGCTTCGGTTCAGGTGTAACGATGACTGCGGGATCGTACAATGCATGTTGTCCGATGAGGCCGTTGTCGGGCTGTTCGAATTCCGTTTTCGATTGGATGATGAAAAAGAAATTGTCCTTCGTCTTCGGAACGATCCTGTACGTTACCGCTCTCGGGATGTTGATGTAATCCCCTCTCTCAAATTCAAGAGGCCCAAAGTCTGTCTCGACCGTTCCTTCGCCTCGATGGACAAAGTACAGTTCATCGCCATCGGCGTTACGGAAGTAGAACGGCATCGGCTCTGACCGGCGGGAGACATAAAGCTTCACATCCTGGTTGCCCATGAATGCGATAGGAGAACCTTTGGGGTCTTTCAGGTCTGTCGGGGTGAGCTTGTTGAGATCGAGGCAGTGTGGCCGCAGCTTGCCTTCGAAGCGAATCCATCCGGTGGGCGGATGTGTATGATAGAGATGAGCTGACTTTCCAAAGAATCCCTTGCGCCCGTGCTCCTCTTCAAAAGTGCCTTGAGGTAAGCCAACGTGTGCTTGTTTGGTTGTCAGGCCTTTCTTCAACGGGTACATAGGTTCTCCTTATGTGAAAGTACGGTTCGACTGACAGAGGTTCTGGCGAGTACGGATCAGACTACCTCAAATATACGAGCAAGCAAGCAAAACGGCAAACAGGTAACCACGTTGGCCCAGGATTCCTCAGAGGTTGCCTCTCAAGGCCTGCTCGCGCTCAATCGCTTCAAACAATGCCTTGAAGTTCCC
>CAYHRX010000195.1:0-6401 GCA_964359075.1 uncultured Chitinophagales bacterium | reverse complement strand
ATCCTACCTTGCACTGGCACCGGCTCAGTGTGAATGCGGGGAAATATGCAAATCCGCGGAGCATGTTGACGCGCACGGGCCGGCGGAGGTACGGAGCTTGCTCAAGTTGCCACTGGCGCGGATCAGGAGCCGAGGCGCCGCACTTTGGTCCATTATAGAACACGGAGAAGTCCGGAGAAAAGTCCCTTGCAAGCTGAAGCATCGGGCCGACGTACCCATCAATCGCCTGAGGGATGTGCCGGGCATGTGCCACGGTAATGTGCCGGTCGAGGATGGGAAATGGGTTGCAAAGAACAAGGAACTCATCCCGATACAGAACTCCCCGTTGCTCCGGCGGCAAGTTCTCCAGACAAAGGAAGCACTTGCGCTCACTGATGGACTTCGGGTCTACCTTCGCACCGCTGCTGACAATCCGTCTCGGGTTGAACTGCAGGTACACCGAGTATCCGTCGCAGTGCACCTCACGGACTCTCACCTCGCGTAACGCGGCGTACCCCTCGATCAGCTGCCGCCATGAGGATTGCTGCTGGCGGAGGAGCACATGGCACTGCTCAGGAAGCGACCCGCCTCCAGCTGTCGGGAATGTTGAGAGAATTCTGTCGTTCAGCACTCATCACTCCTCACAGGAATCGAGAAAGTCCTCAATCCCGTCAACGATGCGCTTCGCCAGTTCCAGCCGGAATTCATCGTCGAGCAGCTTCATCTCGTCTTCAGGATGTGAGATGAACGCTGTCTCCACCAGCACGTTCGGCAGCTCGGTTGGCGAGTTGAGCGCAAAGTTGAAGCTGCCCACGTTGCCAAACGATGTCAGCCCCGCCTTCAGCACTTGGCTGAGGACGAACAAGGAGAGCGGACGATAGCAGACATGCTTGTAAAACGTCGCGGTGCCCTTGGTGTCTTCCGGATTCGTTGTGAGGCCAATGGAGTTCGCGTGGACGCTCACAAGAATATCTGCGTCGGCCACCGCGACCTTCTTGAGGCGATCAAGCATCGTCAGGTTCGTGTCGTCGCTCCGGGTGAGGGTGACCCGTGCGCCCCTGCGTTCAAGGACATTTTTCAGATGGCTAACGATCGTAAGCGTGACATCCTTTTCCTTCGCACCGGTACAGCCGAGCGCTCCGTTGTTGTTCCCCCCGTGTCCGGCATCGAGAACAAATGTGAGAGCCTTGATCTTCAGCTCCTCAGGCTGCCGCCTCACTTTGATGACGAGGGTGTTGCCACGAAAGCCTATCTGATATCCCCACACCTGCTTGTGGTTCAGCTCCAGCGTGATGCGGAACTGCTGCTTCGCCACCTGCGTGTAGTACGCGTTCTTGATTTCCTTCGTCGTGAGTTGTTGGGTGATCCAATTGGAGTTGGAGACAGCACCGTACACATCAACATTGATGCGTGTCGGGTCGAGCTCGGTAAATGAAGCGTACGGGAGCTTCTCGCTCATGCTAACGGAAACAACATCGAATTTGTCATCGCCTGACACATTCCAGTTGCCGGTGAGAGAGAACGGGAGATGCGTCCCCTTCGGCTGAAGCTGAAGCTGATCCTCGGGAATCCAGGCCTCCTGGTTCTCTGTGAGCTTCACGCGATACCGTCCGCCGACCTTTCCCGTAATCGCAAGCCTGATGCCCTCCTGAATAAACGAGAACTTCGCTCCGCCCAACCGATCTTCCCCGAGACCAAAGTCGAGATACACCCGCTCGCCCTTCGTAACCCCCACGAGCGGAAAGTCATGGGGCTTGAAAGATATTCTGGCTCTCGACGTCTTCGTTACAGCAGTTCCGTCTTTACCCTCCAGCCGGAACGTGATTGGCTGATGTGTCAGGGTATCATTGGACATGACTTTGTACGTGCCGCGGTACACGCCTTCAAGACCGTAAGCCTCCGACTTCGGCACTTCGGGCATGACGGTGCCGTTCATGAATGTCGCAACGCAGTTCGGTGTGCCCTTGATCTGGACTTCGAGCACATCTCCCTCGTTGAGCCACATGTCTGACTGAGGTTCGATCAATGCATCCTCAATCGCAAGCGTATCGGCGGGAGTGGTTGCCAGCGGTTTGTTCCGGATAATGAGGAACGACTTCGTGACTGTTGCTCCGGCTTCACTGGCGGAGACGATTGTGAATGGATTCTCACCTACTTGCAGTTCAAGGAGACCGACAAACGCTCCCGACGAATACAGCTTGTAAGGTTTGTCGTTGATTGTCACCTTGCTGCCGGGGTTCGTGCTTGCGGAGAGACGGTACGCGGAGGAAGATGTGGTCGTCGTATCTGATTCAGGGACGATGAGGAGGATGAAACTCGAATCCTTGTTCGCTCGCTGGGCAAATGATGTTACGGCAAGAAGAGAGATGCACAAGACATTGAGAAGAAATCGAGGATTCATCAGATCGGATCGAAGAGAGTAAACAATGTCATGCCTAGCAAAACAAAATTCTTGGCCACAGAGGCCTGCCTGACCCTGCCCGGCAGGCAGGCACCGAGGCACAGAGTGAATGTGATGAAAGAGATGAAAAATCAAACCTACTTCTTCTCAGTGTCTCCGTGACTCTGTGGCAAGCCTTCAGGGGATTCCTACGCCGGATCTCCATCCGGCTGGAAGTTCTTCACCTCTTCGACAATGACATCAACGATCTCGGATTCCTTCACACGCCGGACGACCTCACCTTTGCGGTAGAGGATGCCCACACCCTTGCCTGCAGCAATCCCGATGTCTGCCTCACTCGCTTCGCCCGGACCGTTCACGACGCAGCCGAGCACGGCAATCTTCACTGGCTTCTTCACACCTTCGAGACGCTTCTCAAGCTCGGCCATGATGCTGAAGAGATCGACCTCAAGACGTCCACACGTCGGACATGCGATTAACTCGATGTTGCGTGACGCAAGACCAAGCGAGCGAAGAATCTCCTTGCCAACCTCAACCTCTTTCACTGGCTCGTCGGTCAGTGAGACTCGAATCGTATCTCCGATCCCTTCTGCAAGCAGGGTCCCGATGCCGACAGCCGACTTGATCGTGCCAATTTTTGTCGTGCCGGCCTCCGTCACCCCGAGATGCAGTGGAATGTCCGTTCTCTCGGCAACGAGGCGGTATGCTTCAATCATCAAGCGGACGTCAGTCGACTTCACCGAAATGATGACATCATTGAATCCGAACTCGTCGCAGATCCCCACGTGGCGCATCGCGCTCTCAAACAGCGCCTCAGCGGTCGGATAGCCATGTCTATTGAGAATATCCTCCTCGAGTGAGCCGGAGTTCACCCCAATACGGATGGGGATGCCCTTGTTCTTCGCCGCACTCAACACTTCGTGTATGCGCTCACGGCTTCCGATGTTGCCCGGGTTAATACGCACTTTTGCAACATTGGCCTCAATGGACTTGAGAGCAAAGACGTGGTTGAAGTGAATGTCGGCCACGACAGGAATGGGAGACTGCCGGACAATCTCCTTCATTGCGTCCGCCGCCTCCTTGTCGTTGACCGTCACGCGGACAATGTCGCATCCAGCTTCTGCCGCTTCAACAATCTGTTTCACCGTCGCCTGCACGTCGCCCGTCTTGGTCTTCGTCATCGTCTGGACAGAGATGGGGGCACCGCCGCCAACTTTGACACCGCCGATGGTCACCTGCCTCGTCTTTCTCCTGACGCCGACCTTGTACGTTGGGTGGGGAGCAACAGGCGATTCGTTAGTCATATTCAGCGCTGGAATCTCAATCATACCGATTCTCATCTAGTGAAGTTTCTTGCTCGCCTCGAACAAGATCCGCTTCTCCTCATCAGTCAGGCTTTGGTAACCACCGGCGCTGATCTTGTCCAGGATGGCGTCGATGTCTTCCTGCGTAATTTCTTCGCCGGCGGCGCCATTCCGCGGCTGCCCGGTCTTGATGTCATAGAACTTCGCCTCGTACACCTCCTCCGCCTTGCGGCGGAATCGGCTGGAGCGAGGGAATGACTCTTCTTGCGAACCGCGCAGGGCGTGCCACCACCTGCGAAAGGGAACCACTCCCCGGTCTGCCATCAAGTACACCACGCCAACTGCAGCACCGCCGAGGTGAGCAAAGTGGGCAACGCCATCCATCGTGGCAGTAACGCCGGTGTACAGCTCCATCAATATGTATCCCGCCACGAAGTACTTTGCCCGGCCCGGCAGGAGGAAGTAGATGTAAATCGACCGCTCAGGAAACAGTATGCCAAACGCCGCCAACACGCCAAAGACAGCCCCCGACGCTCCAACAGTCGGGGCAGCCTGGCCGATGAGCGGAGCCACTATCATGTTGGTGATTCCCGCGCCGAGTCCGCACGCAAGGTAATAGATCAGGAATTTCCTGGAGCCCCACGTATTCTCCAACTCCATCCCGAACATCCACAACGCAAGCATGTTGAGGAAGATATGGGCAAACCCTCCATGCATGAACATGTAGGTGAAGAGCTGCCACGGGAGAAAGTGCGTGCCGAGAGGCCACAGCGCGAGGTAGTATGAGATGATCCCATCCGGACCGCCAACCCGAATTCCGGCAATGGTGAACGGAGCAAGAAAGAAATCCACCAGCAGCCAAACAACAACATTACTGATGAGCAATGCCTTGATTACAGGTGGAAAGAACCTGAAGCCGCCAAAAAAACTGGGACGGGAGTACATCCCGGATGTTTGTGTTTGGTAGTACGACATCACGCTCCCTCAATCACCTTCTGTACTAACACATCCAACATCTGCAGCACGGAATTAGTTCACCTCGTATCAAGCGCAACAACACCGGGAAGGTTCTTGCCTTCGAGGAACTCAAGTGAAGCACCTCCGCCCGTCGAGACGTGCGACATAGCGCTCTCGAATCCGAGCTGAGCAACCGCAGCTGCCGAATCACCGCCGCCGACAATCGTCGTTGCACCGGCTTTGGTCGCCGCGGCAAGGATGCGGGCTACTTCCAGCGTGCCGTTGGCGAAGTTGGGCATTTCGAAGACACCCATCGGGCCATTCCAGATTATGGTCCTGGCCTTGCGGACTTCCATGTTGATCAGCTTTACGGTCTCAGGTCCGATGTCGAGGCCGCGCCAGCCCTGTGGGATTCTTGAGACAGGCACGACCTTGCGCTGCGCATTGTTGTCGAATTTGTCAGCCACAACGCAATCGATCGGCAGGATCACTCTCAGGCGCTTTGCCTTCACTTCATCAAGTATCTGCTTCGCCAGACCGAGTTTCTCTTGCTCGACGAGTGAGTCCCCAATCTCCATCCCCTGTGCCTGGAAGAATGTAAAAGCCATCCCTCCGCCAATGACCAACACATCAACCTTGGGCAACAGGTTCTGGATGACGTCGATCTTGCCGGAGATTTTTGCACCGCCCATGATTGCAGCATAGGGACGCTTCGGGTCGGATACCGCTTTCCCGAGATAGTCAAGCTCCTTTTGCATCAGGTATCCGGCAACCGCTGGCTTCAGGAACTTCGTCACGCCTTCCGTCGACGCATGTGCCCTGTGGGCGGTACCGAAGGCATCATTCACATACACGTCACCATAGCCGGCGAGCTCGCGGGCGAAGTCCTCGTTGTTCGCCTCTTCCTCCATGTGAAAGCGAAGGTTTTCAAGCATCAAGATTTCCTTCGGCTGCAGACTGTCCACCATCTGGCGCGCCGCCTTGCCAATGCAGTCCTTAGCAAACTTGACGGGGAGGTTCAAGAGTATACTGAGATGGTTTGCCACTGGCTGGAGTGAGAATTCCGGGTTCGGTTGTCCTTTGGGACGTCCGAGATGACTCATGAGTATGACGCTGCCGCCGGCGTTCAGTATCGTCCGTATCGTTGGCAACGCTTCCACAATCCGCTTGTCATCAGATATCTTGAGATCTGAAGACATCGGAACGTTAAAATCCACCCGCACGAGTACCTTCTTGTCCTTCAACTCTACATCATCAACAGTCAGAGTGCGCATATGATTGCCCAGAGAGTTGGTCCTGATAGAAATGCCTGCCTCCAGCCTCACGCGATCTTCTTCAAGAGATCCACTACGCGGCAGGAGAACCCCCACTCGTTGTCGTACCAGCCAAAGACTTTCACTGTCGTTCCCTGCGCCATTGTCAGCTTGGAGTCGAAGATACAGGAGTGCTCGTTCCCGATGATATCGGCGGAGACCATTTCGTCTTCAGTGTATTCAAGGATGCCCTTCATGTAGGTGGCGGCGGCGTTCTTCATGGCAGCGTTCACTTCCTCCTTCGTAGCCGGCTTCTTCAATACGGCAACGAAGTCAGTGATCGAAGCATCCGGGGTCGGGACGCGGAGCGAGAAGCCATCAAGCTTCCCTTTCAACTCGGGGATCACCTTGCCAACGGTCTTTGCAGCACCCGTTGTAGTCGGGATGATGGAGAGCGCGGCAGCGCGTGCACGGCGCAGATCCTTGTGCGGCAAATCGAGCAGGCGC
>CAYHRX010000194.1:3295-6417 GCA_964359075.1 uncultured Chitinophagales bacterium | reverse complement strand
GTGGTCGACCATTCGGGCTCGATGCTGGTGAACGAAGACGCCGGCATTCTGCTGAAATCGAGCGGCAACCGTGTTGAAGGGAATGAGCTCCGTGACGTTCTTTTCGGCATTTACCTGCTGCACGCCGAACACAACATCATCAAGAACAACCGGATTGTGGGACGCAGGCACCTTGAACTGGGTGAGCGCGGCAGTGGCGTTCACATCTGGAACTCACAGCACAACACGTTCATCGGCAACACCATCACCGATGCGCGTGACGGGTTCTATATCCAGAATGCAAGTCACTCGTTTATCGAGAACAACGAAGCGTACGGCATACGTTACGGGCTCCACTACATGTATGCAGACTCGAATGTCTTCCTGAGGAACAGGTTCCACGATAATGTTGCCGGGGCGGCGATCATGTATTCACGGGGCATCACGATGCGGCACAATGTATTCAGCCATAACCGCGGGTTCGCATCGTTCGGGATTCTGTTTCAGGATTGCCATGGGCTCGTTGCCGACTCGAATGTCATTAGTGACAACGTTGTGGGGATGTTCTTTGAAAGCTCAACGTCCAACTATTTCCGTCATAACGTGATCGCGCAGAACGACATTGCGCTGCAGATGTTCCAGAACTCCATCAGCAACACGTTCACCGAGAACAACTTCATCGACAACCTCAACCCGCTGGCTATCGTCGGCAAACGGACGGAGTCGCATTGGAGCGAGAATGGCCGGGGCAACTACTGGTCACAGTATGACGGCTTCGATCTTGATGATGATGGTGTTGGTGATGTGCCGATGAAGATTCAGAACGTGTTTAATTACCTCGAAGGGCGGAACGCGAACGTACGCCTGTACCTCTACAGTCCGGCGTCTCAGGCACTGGCTGTCGCGGCCAGGGCATTTCCGATTATCGATGTAACAAAAGAGGCTGATGACCATCCATTGCTGAGGCCGGTTGGTCTTCGAGATCTCCCTGCGGTTCAGCAGGCAGCACGGCTGCGCCGTCCAGGGTCACATCAAGAGCCGGCTGACCACAAGGCGTGGATCGCGTTCCCACTTCTTGGCATTGCTGTGATTGGATTTGTGTATCACCGTTTGGCAAGGAAAGGAATGCAATGATTCAAGTTGAGCATCTGACAAAGCAGTACGGGAAGTTCACAGCGGTGGATGACATCTCCGTTACCGCTAAAGAGGGAGAGGTGTATGCGTTCCTCGGGCCGAATGGCAGTGGGAAGACGACAACGATGAAAGCCGCCGTCGGATTGAATATCCCCACGTCGGGGAGGATACTGATCAACGGTCTTGACGTCCAAAAATACCCCAAGGCTGCGCGGCAGCTCGTCAGCTATCTGCCGCAACGTGTGGTGTTTCCCGAGAACCAGACTGCGCGGGAGATCATGGCATTCTATTGCCGACTGCGGAAGCTTGAACCCGAGCGTGCCGATGAGGCCTTGGAGAAAGCGAAGTTCAATGGCTTTTCTGACAAGCCTGTTGGCGAATTCTCCGGAGGCATGATCCAGCGGCTTGGCCTTGCAGTCATCTCCCTGCCGGACTCACCGATCCTGCTGCTTGATGAACCGACGGCAAACCTCGATCCGCAGGGAGTGAA
This sequence comes from uncultured Chitinophagales bacterium, assembly GCA_964359075.1. Taxonomy (GTDB): domain Bacteria; phylum Bacteroidota; class Ignavibacteria; order UBA10030; family UBA6906; genus UBA11986. Next base: position 4,814 of record CAYHRX010000194.1, on the reverse strand, counting down.
ACGGTTCCGGGAGTTCATCTTGAATCAGAAAGAGGCTGGGAACACCATCATCTTCTCCACGCATCTTCTGGCGGAGGCAGAACAACTGGCCGACAGGGTCGGGATCTTCGTCAGCGGAAAGCTTGTGGCAGAGGAATGGATTGAGAACTTGCGGCAGACGTATCTGGCGACGAGGACGATTGAGGATTTGTATCTACACTACGTTGGGAGTAGAGAGAATGACTGAAGGATTGCATGACACCACCCCAGCCTGCCCCTGCCCCCGACAGAGTCGGGGCAGGCGGGCGGCAGGCAGGCCGACCCAGGCTGTCCAAAAAGTCGTTGCTGCTGTAAAGCGATTCTCCAGAATCGCTCATGTGCGGCAATCCGAGCGACACTGCCTGCCCGCCCGCGGGAGCCCATTGAGGCAGGCGGGGAGTGTCGCTCTACAACTTTTTGGACAACCTCGGTGGATGTTCCTTTTGATGTGGTTCTTTGGATGCGGCTCAAGCGAGGTGAAACCTGTTGACATCTACCCGGAGGACATGTGTGCGAACTGCAAGATGGCGTTCTCTGACCATCGGTTTGCATCGGAGATTGTTACCGATCAGGGTGAAGCCCACAAGTTTGATGACATCGGGTGCATGTTTAAGTTCAAGGCGAAGCACACTGAGGTGAATATCGTCGCGATGTACCTGAAGGACTACGATACGAAAGAATGGATCCCATACGAACGGGCGACGATCGTTGAGACAGATGTTGAGACGCCGATGGGCTCCGGGAAAGTCGCGTTCGCCGACTCGACAAAGGCACGGGAGTTCGCGAAGCAACACCCGGTTAACAAGACGATGAGCGCAAAGGATTACAACCTGTTATAGAGACGCATTGTCAGAGCGTCTCTACCGCGGAGGAAGACATGGACTTCATCGCAATCTACGACATCGCCAAACAGGAGCTGGTCATCAACGTCCGGAACAAGTGGACGATCATCTTTGCGTTTGTCTTCGGGGTGCTGGTGGTGAGCATTTCGTACATCGGCATTGTCACCGAAGGCTATTCCGGAATGCAGAACTTCACCCGGACGTCTGCCAGCCTGCTTAACCTTGTGCTGTACATTGTTCCGCTTGTTGCCTTGACGATGGGGACGCTGAGCTTCACCGGAGACAAGGGGTCGACGGAGCTTCTCTTCTCGCAGCCGCTCTCTCGGGCTGAAGTACTCCTCGGCAAATGGCTGGGAGTGTTCCTTTCCATGGCGATTTCCACGCTCATCGGGTTCGCACTTGCCGGAGTCATCGTTGTTGCCGCAACCGGTGTTGATGGGCTTGCGCGCTACATCTCGTTTGTTGTCTTGTCGCTCGCTCTCTCGCTGATCTTCCTGAGTATTTCCGTTCTTACGGCAACTCTCAGCAGGCGCAAATCCAAGGCGTTCGGGATTGCCCTGTTCCTGTGGTTTTTCTTTGTCCTGTTCTACGATTTGCTGGCCCTGGCTGGGTCGCTGCTGTTCAGAGGCCAGACGGCCAATGTGTTCCTCTTTCTCTCC
>CAYHRX010000194.1:0-3285 GCA_964359075.1 uncultured Chitinophagales bacterium | reverse complement strand
CTTCGGGAACCCTGTTGACATGGTACGTGTTGCAACATTGATTCTACTCGACAATATTACCATATTTGGGGCAGCCGGTGCTGCAATGCTCAGATTTCTGGGCGGACAAACAGCGAGCCTTGCGTTGCTCGTTGTCGGTCTTCTGGTATGGGTGAGCATTCCGCTCATCCTCTCAAATCGCATGTTGAAGCGACAAGATATCTAGTCAAGCAATAGCTGGAGGGCTCCCATGGCGAAGAACTATGTCTCCAACAAGAACGAATCGGCACGACTGTTCAAGAGCAACTTCCTTGAGCTGTTCACCCACGTTCATTTCACCGTGCCGCTGATAGTGTATGTTCCCGTTGTAACGTATTTCCTCTACAAAGGGGTCGCGGACCCGGTGCTTACAGGATGGAATGTTGCAGGGCTCTTCTTTGGTGGCGTCCTTGCATGGACTCTGACAGAGTATCTCCTCCACAGGTATGTGTTCCACTATGAGCCGACGAGCGCGATGGGGAAGAAACTGCACTTCCTCATGCACGGCGTTCACCATGATTATCCCAACGACTCATTGCGACTCGTGATGCCTCCCGTGATCAGCGTGCCGCTTGCCGCGCTCTTCTATGCACTCTTCTACTTCCTGCTGGGTGAGACATTTCTCCCGCCATTCTTCGCAGGGTTCATCGTCGGGTACCTTTTTTATGACATGATTCACTATGCCACACACCACGCCACGATGAAAGCCACCCCGATTGGACTCTGGGTAAAGCAGCATCACATGCGCCACCATTATCAAATGGACAATCTCTACTACGGCGTGAGCACACCAATCTGGGATTATGTCTTCGGGACGATGTGGCCGAAGAAGCAATCATCCATGTCTGAGCAGGATGGAGTGAACCGGGCAGTGTAGATGAGGAATCGCCCGGTCTGGATCGCCGTCGCGTTCTTCGTTCTTGCGGTTGTGGTGTATGTTATCCTCTCCATGGTATCAGCGCGAGAGAGGGAAGACCAATTCCACTATGATCACGGCGAGACGGAAGTCCTCGTTTCCAGCCTCTCGAATGCACCGATAGTCCTCTTCAAAGCGGGCAAGAATCTCTCCGATACAACACGCATCGCTTCGTTTGATGGCACAAGCATCTGGCTGACGCCGGGCAACTACTTCCTGAGTGTGAAGGATGGCGAACGATGCTCTTACATTCCCATCTCTCTCACCGGCTACCGCTGCGGTCCCGATGGGGATGGATCCTTCAATGTTACTATTCGTCCACTGCCCCGCGCGTTTCCTCCGCGGTTGTTCAAGGAGCTTCCGGAGTTCCTTTACATCCCGAGCGGCAATATTCTTCTTGGTGACCGCCTCAATCCCCGGGAACCTCACTACGTATGGCTGACCGGATTCTTCGTTGCTCCATTTGAATTGACGAATCGAGAATTCCGGGAGTTCCTCAAAGCACCCGACGGCTACAACGACGACGCCAACTGGACGGAGGATGGGAAGAGATGGAAGGCGACAAACACATCTCACAGTTCTGCTCTTCTCATTCCCCACGCCATTGACTACCGGCGGTTCGGGCGTTACGACCAGCCGATAACATGGGTGACGTGGTACGAAGCAACCGCGTTCTGTAAGTGGCTCACAAGGAAGATCGGCGGACAGCGCTGGTTGTACACGCTCCCGAATGAGGCCGAATGGGAGAAAGTTGCCCGTGGCCCGGATGGTCTCGACTATGCCCTGAGCATGACGATCAGCGACCAGGAGATCCCACTGTACAACTGGAAGAAGAACCCTGATGCTCCAGTTACTGTGTCCAGCATTCATGAGACGCCGGCGAACTACCTTGCCAACCGATTTGGTGCCTACCATATGAGTGGGAATGTCGTGGAATGGACACAGTCCATCAATCGTCCGTACAACAGGCTGCAACCCTTCATCAATGACGGCCGCAACTTCGATGGGACATCAGGGCTCCGCGTTGCCCGCGGAGGTTCATGGTACAGCGCGAGCATTGCCTATCTTTACATTCCGTATCGTGACGCGTTCCAGCCGGAACATAGCAGCCAGGATGTCGGCTTCAGGATCGCCGCTCGCGCCCTCCCCTAAATATCCTTTGTTGAACTTTTCAATATTGACTGCACAGCCTCCCTTGCCTTCTCACAATTGAGAAGTCGTGGTGCTAATTGCATACCCAGCAGGCAATTCCAGAGAGTTCCTTGCTCGGCATGTACTTTGCGCCTTGGTTCTGTGCTGAAAAGCGGACATACTCATCTGAAAATGGCTTTGGCTATGAAAGCTGCATTTTTCATCACTTCACTCGTTGTTTTCACCCTCATCGTTGCCCCACCTCTCCACGCACAGAAGAATGACCAGTGCCTCGCTTGTCATGGTGAGAGCAGTCTCACCATGGAAAAGAAAGGGAAGACGGTTTCGCTGTTCGTTGATGCTGCATCGTTCAAGAGATCTGCGCACGCTGAGCTGGAGTGTGTGTCGTGCCATGAAGGACTCAACCCCGAAGAACTCCCGCACGCGAGGAAGGTCAAGGCGGCGGACTGTCTGACTTGTCACGGCGGAGAGAAGCTGGCTCACTACAAGGAAAGCGTACACGGCGTTACCAAGAAAGGCGGCAAACCAGCAGCGGCATGCTCTGACTGTCACTCAACTCATGCGGTCCAAACAATCTCGGACAAAGACACAGCCGCGCTGAAAGAATTCGGCATTGGGATTTGTGCGAAGTGCCACGGAGAGGTCAAGGCACAGTACATGGCATCGAACCATGGTCTCGCGCTTGAGGCGGGTGTGAAGGGTGCCCCCACGTGCATTGAGTGTCACGGCGAACATGAGGTGCAACTTACGACAAGCGAAGGTGCAACGACAAGCCACAAGAAGGTCGCGGCAATGTGTTTGAGTTGTCACCTCGACAACCCGGAGGTGCGCGCAAAAGTTGGACCTTCGGCCGGCTTCGTCTCAAGCTATGAGAAGAGTGTCCATGGTCAGGCAGTGCAGTCTGGCAATGACAAGGCTGCAACCTGCACCGACTGTCACGGCAGTCACGAGATGAAGAAGGGCGCCGATGCGGGGTCCAAAGTTGGTCGGAAGAACATCGCTGCAACGTGTGGCAAATGCCACGGAGATATTGCGGAGCAGTACAATGGCAGCATCCATGGCAAAACGATTGCCGCAGGCGTCGATGCCTCGGCGACGTGCACCGATTGCCATGGCGAGCACAACATCCTTGCACACACTGATGAGCGGTCTCCTGTTGCGGCGCAGAACGTTTCAGCGAAAGTTTGCTCGCCATGCAA
>CAYHRX010000193.1:0-6452 GCA_964359075.1 uncultured Chitinophagales bacterium | reverse complement strand
TATGCAAGATACTCATTATTAAACAATTATAGTAACGAACTACTAGTCCGGAGGAGAAGACCGAACTGCGAAAGATAGGCGCAACACAACCCTGTTGAAGATGCCACGTTCTCGGGTGTGTTGTAGGCTCCGTTGACGAACAGATTCGGTTTTACTCTTATTTTTGTGACAGGTTCGTTCGAATAATATGGCCTGACCAACTCACCCATCGCGACAGGGTTTTCCACTTTGGCAAAGTACGCGGGGTTCCGGTACAAATCGGTGATCTGGTCTTCGATAGTACCGCTAAAGTCTCCCCCCAGAGCTTGCATGCGGAGCGAGTAGTGACGTTCCCGTTCTGTTCCTAGCATTGCACCTGACTGCAGGAACCGTGAAGTGTAGAGAGGAGTTGAGATGTATGTTTGAGCAAATGAAAAGACTGGAAATATCCAAAGCGCGTACATAACCACATGGCGAACCATAATGGCCTTCCTTTCTGAGGATGACAAATCCGGGAATGGTGAGATTGAACTACGGTGATGAATGTAGGGGAAAGGCAGCGAAAAAGCCACGCTCCGTTAAGTGCCCGTTGGCCTTGGCATCTTCTTCGTGAAGAGGACAAGCCACGCCGCATTCGCTGCTAGAAATGTCACTGAGGCGATCAGCCGCCACCCGGTGGATCCGCCGACGAGCACAGGAATGACCACCGACATGCATGCAACGACGATACCAAACCACAGGTTGCCTGTGACGATGAAGCGACTCCATCTATTTCTTCTGAGAATGGACAGTGCGCTCACCAAACTGGTTGCAGCACCAACATAGGGGAGGAGGGTGAAGATCATGACGCTCTCGAGTGACCTCCCGATGACGTATCCGAATTCGTACCACAGAAGGTTGAAGAAGCCAGTAAGGGCGCTCGCAGCAACATCGGGCAAATGCAACAATGAAAAGAGCGAGTACACTGTGCGATGATACCCGGAGAAAAGCAACAGGCCTGACACTGCCAGCATAACGGCATAAACGTAGAACGGAATCGGCAGTCTCTGGTTCGGTATCATTCGTCGGGGAGAGTTGACAAGACTACCAGAGTTCCTTATACCACGTTGCATCTGCGTGGTAGGGTTTTGTCAGCTCTTCAATCTCGGCCATCTGCTCCTGAGTGTATGGAGTGAAGTCTTTTGCGATCCTGACATCCTCTTCCAACTCTTTCAGAGTTGAGATACCGATGATAACTGTGCTGACGGGAAGTGTGAGGACGTACCGCATGGCCTGCTCCATCGTTTTCACGCCGGTGTCGCGGAACATGTGACCGCGCGAAGGCACCTTCATGCCGATGATGGCCATCTCCTTCTCTACGGCAACAGGCAGAAGGTTGTCGATGAATGACGCCTTGTGTTTGTCTGCGGCGTTAAGCGCCATCAGGATTGAGTCGAATGGGTATTGCTCGATTCCTTTCTTGAGAATGAATGGGTCGCGATGGCCTGTGATTCCGAGGAAGCGCACCATGCCCTGCTGACGCGCCTTCTCCATGGCATGTATGGCTCCCTCTTTTGCGAAGATGAAATCGAGGTCGCTCTGCGTGCGGACGTTGTGGATCTGCCACAGGTCCAGCCGGTCGGTGTTGAGATGCTTCAGCGATTTCTCCAGCAGGCGCATCGAGCCGTCGTAGCTTCTGTCGTTGGTCTTGGAGGCGAGGAACACCTCCTTGCGACGTGCCTTCATCACTTCGCCGATAAACCGCTCACTGGCGCCGCCGCCGTATGCTGCAGCCGTGTCGATGTAGTTCACACCGAGGTCGATCGCCCGGTTGATGATTGCGACGGACTCATCGTGTTTGCTTCCATCTTCGAGCGTCGCCTGACCGCCGAGGCTGAAGAGGCAGGCGTTGTGGCCAGTGCGCCCGAGTGGTCGCGTTGGCATCTTGTTTTGCTCGCCTGTCATTGCTGCCAGGACATCTATGGGCACAAGCTTTGAGGCCGCGCCTATTGCAGTAGCGCCTCCTAACACCGATCCAACGAACCGTCTGCGCGAGATCTTCGTGTCATCCTTCATAGTATCTCCTCCTGTGTGGCATTCACTCCTGCAAGTGACTGGACCGCTTCTGTGAATCTACGCCGTTCACGTGAAAGATTCAACCGCTTTCAAAGGGCATTGGCATGAACGAGACACAGAAGTGCTACGGCAGAATTGCAACCTGCACCTCCGTCACGGGAAGAGCGCGTCGCAGGTCTGCTGTTGAGATCTCCACCAGAAACCCCCGCTTCCCACCGTTGATGTAGATCTTCTGTAGAGGGAATATGGACGTCTCTGCATACACGGGCAGCTGTTTGAGCGTGCCAAAGGGACTCGTCCCACCAAGCAGATAGCCGGTGTGCTTCTGTGCAGTTGCTGACTCGCATGGCTCAACTCGCTTTGCTCCAAGAACGCGGGCGAGCTGCTTGCTGGAGACCTCGCGGTCGCCGTGCATCAGTACAAGCAGCGGCTTGCGCTCGTCTGTCTGCATAACGAGCGTCTTAATGACGGCGTGCTCGTCAACCTTGAGTGCTTCAGCAGAGGCTCTCGTGCCGCCGTGTTCTTCGTACGTGTAGATGTGGGGAATGAAGGGGATCTTCTTCTCACGAAGAAAGCGAATGGCCGCGGTAACGGGGTAATCGATCATGGAGGCAGAGATCAACCGCTGCTTAGCCAGAGAGTCATCTCCTTGAAGCCTAGCTTGTCCGGGCTTTATCACCCGCCCATCTTCTTGTGTCGCTTGGCAAAGCGCAGCAGACGTGTGTTCACGAGCCTGTGGATCTCGTCTGCAGGCTTGCCGGTCAGGATCGCGATGCCCTCGTCAATTGTTTCGACCGCGTAGATGTGGAACTTCTTTGCGCGCACCGCCTCCACGACATCATGACGAAGCATCAGGTCTTTGATGTTGCCCGGAGGGATGAGAACGCCCTGCGTGCCAGTGAGGCCTCGTGTCTTGCACACACCGAAGAAGCCTTCGATCTTCAAATTCACGCCTCCAATTACTTGTACAACACCGTGCTGGTTCACCGAACCGGTCACCGCAAGGTCCTGCCGGATCGGAATACCGGAGATGCTGGAGAGCAGAGCATATATCTCGGTCGATGAGGCGCTGTCTCCATCCACGCCGGAGTAGGATTGTTCGAACGCGATGCTTGCGCTCAGCACGAGCGGCTTGTCCTGTGAGTACTTGTAGCGCATGTAGCCGCCGAGAATCAGCACGCCTTTGTTGTGTGTCGGTCCGCTCATCTCGGCTTCACGCTCTATATTAATAATGCCTGCCCGACCCATTGCCGTCTTTGCAGTAATGCGTGTGGGTTTGCCGAACGCATAATCATGCACATCGTACACGGAAAGTCCATTCACCTGCCCGATCACTGTTCCTTCTGTATCAATCATGATCGAGCCGTCAGCGATCATTTCCTGGATTCTCTCCTCGACCATCCTCACACGCTCGATACGCTCGTCAATCGCTTTGCGGACGTGCAAGTTGGTGATTGCTGCAACGCCTTCCTTCCTGGCCCAGTAGTCCGCCTCCCGGATGACGTCCGCCAGCATGCTGAAGCGGGTGGAGAGTTTCTTCTGGCCGCCCGCCAGCCGCACGCCATACTCCACGAACTCGGTCACGCCGCTCAGATCGAACGGCTCCAGCTTCTCGTCATCACATAGCCGCTTGATGAATGACACGTAGCTGCTGATGGACTTCTGCTCGTTCGGCATCTCGTTGTCGAAGTCCGCCCTGATCTTGAAGATCTTCTTGAAGTCATCGTCCAGATCGTAGAGGAGATGGTAGATGTACGCATCGCCGATCATGACGACTTTAACGTTCAGGTCAATCGGCTCGGGCTTGAGTGCAGAGCTGCTGCCAAAGATGCTTGTCTCAAGCGGCTGGATCTCGATCTGGCTGTTGCGGAGGACTCGCTTGAGCGTTGTCCACACACCGGGCTCCGTCAGCGCATCAACGGCATTGATGACGAGGTATCCGCCGTCAGCTTTCACGAGCGAGCCGGCCTTGATATGCGTAAAGTCCGTGCGCCAGACACCGTTGCGGTCGATCATTCGCTCGATGGTGCCGAAGAGGTTCTTGTACCTCGGGTTTGTCTCGATGATGATCGGTATCCCGGTTTCATCACTGTTGTCGGCAATGACGTTGACTTGGTACTCGAGGTAGGTATCCTCTTCTTTGTGCATCTGGATGCCAAGCACTGACGCCTGCTGCTCGTCCTTCGGATTGAACCGCTGCACGTTCTCCAGCACATCTGCCTTCACGTCGTCGAGATACTTCCGTGCTTTCTCGGTGGTGTATCTTTCCTTCAAATCGTCGAGCAGCTCTTCGACGAATGGTACGACGATCTTGTGCGTGAGATCGTCGAGAGACTTCTTTGCCCTGCGTTCAATGTTGCGCATCTCGCGCATCACGAGATCCATCTGTCCTTCGAGGTTAGCCTGGACTGCAAGCAAGGCGTTCAGCTCGGCCTGCGACATCTCGGCTGTGTCTACTTTGGATTGCAATTGTTCCGTGCTTGCCGGATTACCGTCGATAACGGGAGCGATCTCAGGACGCATCGCCGGGCCCGTCTGTACCTGTACCACCTCAAACCCTTTTTCTTTGACTCGCTTTTCGAAGTCCTTGAGGACACTGCGTTGGCGGGACTGGAAATGCTCGAGCAGGGACTTCCGCTGCTCCTGATACCGCCTGCTCTCGAAGAGAGACGGAATCCCTTTGAGGAGCTCATTGACGAGCCACCCCATGTCTTTTTTGAACGCAAGACCCTGCCCTGCAGGAAGCGTAATCATCAATGGAGAGTCAGCGTCGTGGAAATTGTGGACATAGCATTTGTCCGTCAACTGGGCCCGTTGCTTCTCGTATTCCTGCAGCAGACGCTTGATGGTGGTGGTGCGTCCCGTGCCGGTGCTGCCCGTGACGAACACATTGTAGCCGTAGTGCATCATCTCAAGCCCGACACGCAGCGCCCGCAGCGCCCGGTCCTGACCGATGATCTCTGTTGAAGGGCGGACTTCATCCATGGATTGAACGCCAAGGTCACGCGTGGTACATCGCCAGCGGAGCTTTTCTATCGGGATTTCAAACGCCCCATTGCCACGTTTGGCTGCTCTGGTTGATTTGCGTTGAATGGGTCTGGGTTTCTTCTTCTTAGCCATTGCCAGAGGAAAGAATTGAATGGTGAATGAATTCGGTGAGAACAGTAACGAATGTTACAAAGAGAAGCAAGCATCCCATGCGTATCCCGGATCCTGACTCCTGTCTTCTCAATACTCCTTCCTGTTCGAATACAGGTTCATCAGGATTCCGACCATCATCATGTTGGTGAGCAGCGCAGAGCCGCCGTAGCTCAGGAACGGCAGGGGCACGCCGACCACGGGCAGAAGTCCGACCGACATCCCGACGTTCACGAACACGTGCACGGCGAAGATGGCAGTGATGGCGATTGCGAGAGTGCTGCCGTATTTGTTCTTGACAACCGAGCCGAGCTTCACGCCTCGTAAGAGTAGAGTCATGAACAATGCCAGCACAATCCCCGCGCCGACGAACCCAAACTCCTCCCCGACAACACAAAAAATGAAGTCAGTCCACTGCTCTGGGATGAAGTTGAGCTGCGTTTGTGAGCCATGCAGGTAGCCTTTTCCAAAAAGACCGCCTGAGCCAATTGCCACCTTCGATTGCAGCACGTTATATCCCGCGCCGAGCGGATCGGCATTCGGGTCAAGGAACGTTGCGATGCGTTTCTGCTGGTACGGCTTCAGGCCTTCGTAGATGAACTGCACAGAGATCCCCACCAAGACGGTTGCCGAGAAGACGACCGCTGCAAGGATGCGGTTCTCTTTCGTCAGGTAGATGAGTATACCCATCGCAATGACGGCGATGAGGAAGGGGGTTATTCCAAACAACGCGGCAACCGCAGCAACCACTGGCGCAACCACAGAGAGGAGAGTGAACTGTGTCGCACCGCCCCAATATAGGACGGGAATGAACATGCCGGCATAGATCATTGCCGTGCCGGTGTCGGGTTGCATCATGATCAAACCGATGGGAAGGAGGACAATGCCTGTCGCAACGGCGAGGTTGTTGAAACGCTGCAGGTTCACGTCTGTGCGCGAGAGGTATGTTGCGAGGGCGAGGGCAGTCGTGATTTTTGTGAACTCCGATGGCTGCAATCGGAATGCACCAAGGTTAAACCAGCTCGTTGAGCCTGACACGGTTTTGCCGAGAATCAGCACCGACACGAGCATGAGTATGGAAAGGAAGTAGGAGGGGTACGAGATGAACTGCAGCAGCTTGAAGGGGAGGAATGTTACGACGACGAGGATCAGCAGCCCACCCACGACAAAGAACATCTGCTTGATGGAAACATCGGAGGCGTGCGCATCGTATGTCGCGCTGTAAATAGAGACGACCCCGATAATGACAAGTGCGAGGGTTGCGAGCGCCGTCGCGAAGT
>CAYHRX010000192.1:0-6467 GCA_964359075.1 uncultured Chitinophagales bacterium | reverse complement strand
CTCCTTTATGGTTGCGAATTTAACCACTCTTGAGGTGCCAAATGGCACTATTTCAACAAGAGCATCTTCCTTGTCTCCGAGAAACTCCCGGCAATCATCTTATACATGTACATGCCGCTCGGAACTTCTCTGCCAACGTTGTCCCTGCCATCCCACTCTGCTTTGTAAACGCCAAGAGCCTTCTCCTCCGACACGAGTGTCCGCACTTCCTGGCCGAGAAGGTTGTACACCTTGATCGAGACGAACGACTGCTGGCTCACAGCATAGTCAACTGCCGTTCTGGGGTTAAAGGGATTGGGATAGTTCTGGGAGATAGCGAAGGTTGTCGGCACGCCATTGACAGGCTCCCCAACGCTCGTCAGTGAGGAGACCTCGACAAACTCAACTTGCTGCACCTTCTTGTCGGTGTTGTTCTGTACGAACACGATCACGCGGCAGTTGTTGGGAACCCAGCCGGCGTTCAGCGTAATCTGTCTGAGGATGTTGACGGTCTGGCCCTGCGCGATCGCGATGGTCGAGCCATTGGCATCGGGATACATGTTGCGATGCGCGAAGTCGTGCACAAAGGGTACATATTGGCCACCGCCGATATGTTGCGGCGCACTGATGCCAGACTCAACAAGTGCCCAGTGAACCCGCCAGTTGGCGGAAAAGACCGCCTGCTCGGCGTAGATCGCGGCGTTCAGATTGAGTGTGGTGCCACTGCGCGTACCAGTGATTGTGATCGTAATCGGGCTTGGATCGAGGAAGCGCCCTTCAATCGCTCCCGGCCATGTCGAATAGCCGGAGCCGCCATCGATGAATCCATCGATGTACGCACGCGGGGCGTATGTGCTACCCCCACCGGAATAGTAGTTGATTCGTGTCTGTACCGGTGTCGGGTTCGCAAGGTACATCGGATCGTTGCCCGGGGTGGGCCACCACACATGATAGGCAAGAGTTGCTATCATGGAACTGCCGCCATAGAATGGCAGCCAGTTCTGAAAATAGAACACATCCGCAGCATAACAAGGCGCACATGTCGTGCTCGTTTGCATTTCGACAAGAACCTTGCGAGCTGCGCCGCTCGATGGTACGGTAGCGGCCACCACCATCACCATCACCGCAACAAACACTGCCAGCTTCTTCATAAGTGTTTCCTCCCTATTGTTGTTGACGAACAACAGTGTTACAGCGAACAATGCTACAGGTAACTCACAACACTTGCTCTGACTCCGAGGAACGGATTAACGACCCGGCAAACACCGTTGGCGCATATCTGACCGCCACGGTCACCACCAACAGCAAGCGTTACCGTATGGTTGTTGCTGAACCGGAATGATGCGTCAATGGCACTCCAGTCTCTCCGCTGGTCGGTAGTGCCAAAGTCGTTGGTAATTTCATAGCGCAACGTGACGGAGAATGTGGGTGATTTGGCAACCCCCACCGACAGGAGATGGTTGTAGAATCTCTTTTGCGCAGGGTTGGTGTCATCGTAAACCCATTGCCTCTCAGACGTCAGCTTGATCACCCACCCTTCACTCACGGTATATTGCACGGACACCGGAACTGCTGTTGTCCGCTTCGAATCAAGGAATCCTCGCGGGTTCGCCGGTGTGCGGATTTCCTCCGCCGTATCCTCGGACCGCCGGTCGAATCCAATCAGCACGTAGTCGTTTCCTCCCTCTTCCAGATAATACTGGAAGTCCGTGTACACTTCCCAGAAAGGAGAATACTTCCTTGAAAAGCTCGGAAGCCAGGAGTTCTTTCTTGCTGTGGAGCCATACTTGAAGATTCTGGCATTCGGGTTTACCGGCTCGAAGCTGTAGTGCCTGCTGGATACCGAGAAATTCAGTCCACCGGTGAGCTGGCGAAACAGTGTATAGAAGATATCAACCTGGTACCCAACTTCATCATTGAAGTCGACAACGTGCGGGTAACGCGACAAGAGGGTGAACGTGTGTTCCTTATGAACGATCGGGGCGTTCTGAAACGCAAGAGCCTTCTTAGCCCGGTCACGATTACCTTTGTCGTACGGATCAGGAATTCCGAACCGATAGTCCTTGTACTCTACAGAAATCCCAAACGACTCATCCGTGTATGAGATCGAACCGTAGAACGCCGTTCCAGTGTGTGTGCCTGCTGTATCGTTGTACACGGTCGTGCGTTTCTCGGCATAGGAGGCGTACAGATCAACGCCGGCCACGCTGACCTTGCCGAAGTACTCCGGGATATCAAACTGGGCATACTGCCTGGACGGCGCAGGCGGCGGAAACTCAGACTTGCCCGACGCGACATTCACACCAAAGGAAAAGAACGGATACGGGTTCAGCTCAACAGAGCCCGCACGAACGCGATAGTTCTCAATCCTCGATAGGTCGAGGATATCGAGGTAGTGAATATCGCCAGCGGTGAAGCCGAGTTTCATCATCCGTGTTTTGTATTCCATCTTCACGCCATCGAGTCCCGTATCAAAACCAAGCGCCCGACTCTCGAACAGGTTCAGTGCCAGACCCCGTCCATACAAGGTGAACGAATTCCCCGCGCGGATGTAGAGATTGTCTTTCCTGAATTCAAGGTAGCGCTTCTTCAGTCCTGAGAACTCAGCACCAAATTCAGGCGGCGCATCGTGCAGCAGCCTGAAGCCAAGCAGGAAGTCGGAGATCGTGATCTTCGCTTCGGTCAGATTCTCAAAGTAATCACGCCGCTGGGCAAACGTCCCGATGCGCTCCTCCCCGCTGCCGTAGCGTAGGAGGTTGCTCACTGAATACTGTATGTTGTTTTGTGCTTGAAGGGAAGTCGGAAGTACGAACAGAAGCAGTAACCAGTATCTCAATAGCGACTCCCCTACTATTTCGAGATCAGTTTCAGAATGTCCTTTTCAATCTCCTTCTCATCACCGGGGAGATAGCCGGTGCGCGTGGAGACCACCTTCCCGGTTTTGTCAATCAATACGGAGAACGGAAGGTTCTGTCCGTTCAACGCTTGAAAAATCTGTGTGTTCGGATCAAGGATGACAGGGAACGGATAGCCCTGCGACTTCGCATACGCCTTCACTTTTGCCAGGCTCCTTGGGCTGTCCTGGTTCACTGCAAGGATCGTAAACGGGTCGTCTGCGTGTTCCTTTGCAAACGACTTCAGTGCGCGCAACTCTTGCTTGCATGGCTCACACCACAGTGCCCAGAAGTTGACGTACACCGGGCCATTGCGCAGATACTCCGAAAGAGTTGTCGTTGTGCCATCCAGCTCTTCAAGTGCAAGGCTGGTAATTGACGCGTTCTGCGCGGAGGCAACAACGGTGACAAGAAGCGCGACAATCGTGAATACCAAAAGACGGCCTGATCTTTTCATAGAGATACGATGCCTGGAGAGTTTTCAGTGAACTAGAAGCGCAGTTGAAAAGCCTGAACCGCAGAGAACGCAGAGGTCGCGGAGAAAGGATCTTTTATTTTTTATTCCCTATTCCAATTCTTTTCTCTGCCTGCCCGCCGCTCCGCTTTGGCAGGCGGGCGCTCTCAGCGGTCTCTGCGGTTGAATTCTTTTTTGATGGGTTTTCGACCGTGCTTCTAGGGCCGAAGCCTAGATTGGAAAGAACGTGGCAATGCGTCTGTGGAGAATATACACAAGCATGGGTAGATAGTCAACCGCTAAAGCTGGTACCCAATCATAAAATAGAGGAGGAACGGCGCCTGCTGGATGGGGTTGTCGGGAAGATCCCGCCCAAAGAAGAAGCTTTTGCCAATCGCAAACGCAGCCGGCCCAATGGGGGTATCGAGTGCCAGCTCGGCCCCAACGCCGTAGCGGAGTGTGGCAAACTTGATCTCTTCGGGGACAATGGAGATGCTGCCCATATCGAACCTCAGACGGAGGTACGAGTCGAAGAGCAGGCGCACGGGAAGATGGTACCGATACTCAAAGTTCAGAAGCAGCATTTGCCTGCCGCGCCGGTCGTCTTCACGCGTCCCGAACATCATCTCTCTCCCGCCGAGCCTGAACTGCTCTCCCAGCGGCATGGTACGGTCGGCAAACCCAAACGTGATCTTTGGGTGGAACGTGTGCCGGTTCGTCCACGTTTGGTAGCTTTCGTATATAAAGCGCAGCGCGTTGTAGCCCGCCTGACTCCCCAAGCCCTTGAAGGCAAACTCGTACGAGATGTTCATCCCGAAACCGAACGTGGGGAATGGATAGCTATCCTTGCTGTCGATCATCGTTTCGACGCGTACCATCGAGAGTCTGTAGCGCTCACGCAGAGCCTCAGCATTCTCCTTGTTCTTGATCCGGACATCCTGAAGAGAGAGGTCCACGGTTGCATTGCCGAATTTCTGGAGCTGCGTCCCGAACGTCAGTCGACCGCCGTACCGTTCATCCCGATACTCACCAAGCCTCAAGCGATCCCATCTGTTCTCTTCCACCTGCGGGGCGTCGGTGTAGAAGTAGCTGTCGAAGCTCCAATAGAACGCGCTGATGTTGAAGGTGAGATACGTATTGAAGAGACGATGGGCTTTGAACTCAAGCACCGCCTCTTTGTTGCGAGCTCCGCCGTTGAGGTTCAGCCCCAGCTCTGTTCCGAGGCCGTGGAAGTTCTCATCCCGGATATCGAGCGAGCCTTGGAGGTTCCGCTCGTTGTCCACACGGAGTCCGAGCCGTACAAGCTGCGACGGACGTTCCTTCAGCCTGATCGTGAGGACCGGCTCAGGCTGCGTGTACGAGACCTCCAGATACACATACTCGAAGAGGGTCGTGCTGCCAATGTTCGTGATCCCCCGGTTCGCCTTGTCGATCTGGAACACCTCTCCCGGAGTGAGTGGAAACTCTCGCAGCACAAATGAATCCTGGGTGCGTACGCCGCCTTGCACATCTATTCTTCCGATGACGCCTTCATTAATATGGATTGTTAGAATGCCGGTCGCCTCGTTGAACGTTTCAGATTCAACACGCGCAAGCGAGAATCCTTTTTGCCTGTAACGGCGGAGGATGTTCTCAAGGGCAAGCTGCAACGATTGATGGTTCAACGGTAACCCAAGCAGATGTGCCGCATCGCCACGGAGTACCTGGCTCGCAACAACATTGCATCCCACAAATTGCACATCATTCAAACGTGGGTTCGGCGCAAGGTGATAGGTGATGCGCGCCCCCATCGTATCGCCATCATGGTCCGATGCAATCATTGGCAACCCCATCGTCACTTCGGCGTACACATCCCTGAAGTCCCCAACGTCATAGATCTTGCGGACATGTTCACGCACGTCATGCACAGTCATCGGCCTCATCTCCGCCGTTCTTCGGATTGCCTGCCGCAACGACTTGGGCATACCGCTGCCAACAAAGTCAATGATCGGGTTCTGCAGGATCGCATCCTCAGCATCCGTCCCGATCTTATCGGGATGCGCCTTCTCATAATAGAGACTCTGGATTCTCTCCATCACTTCTTCCGCTGCCTCCTCCCCTTTCCGAATCAGCGAATCCAATCCCTTGAAGTCAGAGGAGAGATGTTTGCCCATCTGCGGGGTTATGACAACGTCGGCCTCCTTCATCGATGCCTCGTTCGGCTGTTGCATCATGATGCCCATGATCTGGTCGGCGGTTTGCCACGGGGCTTTCATCTCATCGGCGCTGCGCAGCCCACTCGTCGAGTTCACCGCAACGATGATGTCGTAGCCTTCTTTCTTCGCAAGATCGGTGGGGATGTTGGAGACGAGTCCGCCGTCAATAAGCTGCATCGAGTCTTTCTTCACGGGATTGAAGACAAGCGGCACGGTGGCGCTTGCGCGCAGGGCTTCAGCGAGCGAGCCACGGTCTAGAACGATGCGCTTGCCTGAGATAAGGTCGGTGGTGACTGCCCTGAAACGAACCTTCAGGTCATTGAAGCTTGGGTTCGGATGGTAGAGGGCCTGCAGTGTCTGCGTGCTGAGGAAGTCCGTCAGTCTCTGGCCACTGGAGACGGCAGCAGGGATAACAGGCTCGAGGCCTTCAAAGCGGACGACGAGGAAGCTTCTGTCCTCCTGCAGTTTCTGGTCGACGAACAGCTCTGTTCTCTTTGTGTCCTCAGTGAGCGAAAGGACTTCGTCCCAGTTCGTGTTCAGCGCAAGTGATTCAATCTCGGTGGTTGTATACCCCGACGCATACAATCCTCCCACAATAGCGCCCATGCTCGTTGCTGCGATGAAATCGATCGGGATATTGTGTCGCTCGAATGCCTTGAGCACGCCGATCTGCGTAGCGCCTCGCGCACCTCCGCCACTCAGAATAAGCGCTACCCTTGGACGTTTCTGAAATTTGAATGGATAGCATGAGTTGCGTGCAGTCAACGAGTCATCAACCTGCGGCCTGATGATGAGCTTGGTTTGGGAGAAGAAAGCAGCAGGCTGGAAGAGAAGGAGAAGAAGGAGAGTCAGCTTATGCTTAAAGCTTGACAAAGCCGGGTACCGTTGCAATGCATGATGATGTTGTAGGAAAAAGTATGGGTTTCGGGAGGGAAAAGCAAGGCG
>CAYHRX010000191.1:0-6510 GCA_964359075.1 uncultured Chitinophagales bacterium | reverse complement strand
GCTTCATCACTTTGTCCAGAGCCTTCTTTGCGCGCTGCGCCGTTGCCATGATCTCGGCGAATTCCTCCTGTGTCAGGTCTTCGAAGCGGGAGGTTTGCCGATACGGCACAATCATCAGATGGCCGCTGTTGTACGGGTAGCGGTTCATGATGATGAAGCAATGCTTCCCCCGCCAGAGGATGAACTGTTTGTCGTCCTCGCTTGCATGGAGCGCTGCCGTGAAAATGCTCTCACGTGTTTTCTTTTTCTTCGCGGGCTTCTTGAACGACTCGATGTATTGTGCCCGCCATGGCGACCACATACGCTGCATCTCAGCTCCTTGCTTGTTGGTTGGAAGAAACAAAGAAAAAGGTTGAGCCCTGTTCGTCCAGGCCCCAACCTTTCATGGAACCCAATCGCACCAACAGGCGGTTACGCTTCCTGCTCTTTGTGTTTATTCTTCCCTGCTGCCTGGATGATCTTTTCAGCCTGGTCTCTGGGGACTTCTTCGTAGTGCGACATGCTTGCCTTGAACCCGCCACGGCCGCCCGTCATCGAGCGGAGGATTGTCGCATACGTGTGCAACTCGGCTGCCGGCACCTGCGCGCGGATCACCTGATAATGACCGATGGTGTCCATCCCGAGAATCTTGCCGCGCCGACCGGAGATGTCTCCCATGACATCGCCCATCGCGTCTTCCGGGACTTTCACCTCTATAGTATAGATCGGCTCAAGGAGGATCGGCTTTGCCTCCATGAATCCTTTTCTGAACGCCTGCAGCCCCGCGATCTTGAAAGCCATTTCCGAGGAGTCGACATCGTGATACGAGCCGTAATGCAGGGCCACACGGACATCCACTACCGGATAGCCGGCGAGTACACCCTCCTTCATTGATTCCACCACACCCTTCTCCACCGCCGGAATGAACTTCCCGGGAACAACTCCTCCGACAATCTCATCCACAAACTCAAAGCCTTGTCCTCGCTTGAGTGGTTCGAGTCGGATGTGCACGTGACCGTACTGGCCGTGGCCGCCTGTCTGTTTCTTGTGTTTGTACTCCGCGTCCTTCACGACCGCCTTGACTGTCTCGCGGTACGGGACCTTGGGCTCAACCAGATCAACGTCAACGTTGAATTTTTGCTTCAGGCGCTTCACAAAAATGCTGAGATGTAGCTCACCCTGTCCGCTGATGATTGTCTGGTGCAGTTCAGGATCGACACGGAAGAGGAATGTCGGATCCTCCTGGTGCAGCGAGTGGAGGCCAGTCGAGATCTTATCCTCATCGCCTTTTGCCTTCGGAATAATCGCCGCATGGAATACTGGTTCGGGGAACTCAGTGCCGGGATAGACAATCGGGAATGACTTGCTGCTGAGCGTATTGTTCGTGTGAGTATCTTTGAGCTTGACGACAGCTCCAATGTCGCCGGCCATCAGTCTGCCCACATCTTTCCGGTCCTTACCGTTCATGGTGTACAACTGCGCAAGTCTCTCAGGCTTGCCATTGGCCTCATTGATGAGGTCAATGCCGGGTGTAATCGTGCCCGAACACACCCTGAAAAATGAGAGTTCTCCCACATGAGATTCAGAGACAGTCTTGAACACAAAGAGCGACGGATTGCCATTGGGGTCTTGCTTCACAACGATGTCCTGCTTACCTCCATTCTGTGCACCGGGAGCGGTACCGTGCAATTCACCCATTGCATATGGTGCTGGACCATACTCCACGAGGAAATCCATGACACTTGTGATCCCCACGTTCACTGTCGCTGCTGCACAGAAGAGCGGGAACACTTTGCGGTCCCGGATTCCCAGCTTCAGTCCGTTCTTGAACTCCTCATCGGTAAGTGCACCTTGCTCAAGGTACTTGTTCAAGAGGTTCTCATCTGTCTCGGCAATCAACTCGACGAGCTGCTGCCGCATCTCATCTGCCCGTGCCTTCGCTTCAGCAGGGATCTCCTGCTCGACGTACCTGCCGTTGCCACCCGGCGTGAACTTCAACAGCTTCATCCTGACAACGTCCACAATGCTGTCAAAGCCGAGCCCCTGCTTCAACGGGAACTGTACGGGGACAACGTCGTGGCTGATCATCTCATGCGCTTGCTTGACCACCTTATCGAAATCTGCATTCTCGTGATCGAGCTTGTTGACCACGAGAATGACTGCGTTACGCAACTCGTTGGTGTACTTTCCGACGATCTCCGTCCCCACCTCAACTCCTTCGACTGCCTTCAGCAAGATGAGGCCGGTATCCGAGACCCGCAGTGCTGATTTGACCTCGCCGGTAAAGTCAGTGTAACCGGGAGTATCGAGGATGTTGAGCTTGTGTGTTTTCCATTCGCAGATAAGGAGGGAGGTGTTGATGGAGATCTGACGTTCGATTTCATCGGGGTGATAGTCGGAGAGCGTGTTGCCCTCTTCAACCCTGCCGAGGCGGGTGGTACTTCCTGCGGAGAAGAGCATTGCCTCGGAACATGATGTCTTCCCCGCACCTCCGTGGCCGATGAGGCTCACGTTGCGGATATGGTCAGGTGTGTAATCCTTCATAAGAATCTCTGAGCCTCCGTTTCATTTCATCGAATGAGCAAACTAACGTGAACAGCGGCTGGAATTCCTCGAAAAGTACAGCTCGGAGGAGTAGTGGTGTAACCGGCCAACCTCTTCTTACGCTCTCACCCTATCAAAAAACGTTCGCACTCCTTTGAAGAGTGCAGCAACAAACGCAACAGAATCGAGAATCGGTCCCTCGATGCGTTCCTGAACCTTGTGCTCCAGCGCCACGATGTTGTCGGCGATTTCCCTGACCGAGCCGATGGAGTCACGCACGATCATCACCTGGTCGTCGATATTCTCGGTAATGCTTTTCAGGCGTGCGGTAACGAACTCCATATTCTCAAGCACGGGAAGCACGCGAGTGGTGATTTCCTTGAGATCCTTCTCCAACCCAAGAAGCATGTCCTTGAGACGGATAAGCACGAGGATCAAATAGATACAAACGGCGGACAAACACAGCAATGCAACTATCACAACGATAACAAGGATCGTGCTTGAATCCACAGCGTGCTCCTCAATTGGTGGCGAGAGTGACTATGATCGTTTCCGTTCCTGGCTGAAGGCTTCGACGCCGGCTTTCACAGCGTTCGTGATTTTCGTTCCTTCTTCGACGACCGTTTCAACCTTCTGGCGCGCGCCGCTGAGGATCTTGTCAGCATCCTCGATCAGCGTGTTTGCTTTCTTTTGTGCTTCCGAGATCAGTTGGTCTGAGCGCCGCTTCGCGTCGGTGACCATTTCGCTCGCCTTCATGCGTGCAGCGCGTGCATAGTTCTCTGCATCGTCCAGCAGGTCATCGGTCTTCTGTTTGATGTCGGCACGAAGCTCCTTGCCGCTCTTCGGTGCATATAATAGTGCCAGGACTGCCCCAATTGCGCTCCCTGCCAGAAATCCAACCAACAGCCCTTTTACCAGTCCGTTCTTCTGGTCCATAGGTCACCTCATTAGTCACGTGGAAATTTAGGTACTGCTCTGAAGAATGATATAAACTTGCTCCCAAAAAAGCAACCAACTTAGCAAGCTGTTGGACAACCATGTAGAGGGTCATTGCGAGGAGCGGAGCGACGAAGCAATCTCGCTGTTCGTCTCAGATTCAGCAGTTGAGATTGCTTCGTCCCGACCAAGAATGTCGGGACTCGCAATGACAACAGAACAGACTTTTTCAACACCCTGTTAGTGCGCGGGAGATCGGGCGTGCCGCATCCTACGGCTGCTGTCAAAAGAGAATCCCGTCGCGGTATGCGGCGGGATTCCGGTGAACATAATTCAACCTATTTCTTCTTGTGGCGCTGCTTTCTCAGTCTCTTCTTGCGTTTGTGTGTTGCCATCTTGTGCCGTTTGCGCTTTTTACCACTTGGCATAGTATCTCCCTTCAGTTGGTGAGTTAATCAGTTGCGTGAACCTTGAAAAGAGTGCTGTTCAAGTAACTGTGTTGCTTTCTTTCCGAGATCCGAGTTCGGATTGATCTCCGCTGCCTTCTTGAACCACTTGTTGGACTCCTCAAGGTGGCCTGCATTCAGGTTGACGATGCCCAGGTTGAACGCCGCAGGCTGGTGTGTTGGGTTTGACGTAAAGGCAGTCTGCATTTCCTGAATGGCTCGTGAGAAAAGTGATGCGGCATTGCTCGAATCGACCCTCGCCATCTCAAAGTAGCAAATACCCATGTCGACCCGGGCGTTTGGGTCTTTGGGTTTCAACTCAAGATACTTTGCATATGTATCTGCGGCGCGCTGAAGGAACCGGGGATCGTGAATCCCGTTGTCATGAAGAGCGTTTGCAAGTCTCAACAGCGCAGCTTCATCCTTCGGGTTTGCATCCACTGCGCGCTGAAGCTGGTCAAGTTCCTGTTGAACTGCAGCCGACTGGGCCGGGAAGTTCTGTTGAACCGTGGAAGTTGCAGGATTCAGTTGCTCGCGTGATAACTCGGTGTAGCCGAAGAACACTACAACACAAAGAACAATGATACCCGTGATAATCTGCCACGGCTCAAGCCGTGTCGCCTCTTTCCTTTGCTTCGCTTGTCCCGGCTTTCGAACAGGCCGCGACTCCTTCTCCTTGCTTGCAGCAGTTCTTGCTTCCTGTGACCCGGCCCCTCTGAGCGCGGCGCCGCACGATTCACAGAAATTCGCGCCAGCCATTGCCTCACTTCCGCATACGCTACAACGAAGAGCTCGAGAGGTACGAGCATGCGTTACGTCAGCGCCCGTTCCCTGCTCAACACTCACGCCGCATTGCGGACAAAACCTGTCCCCTTGAGCGAGAGCACCACCGCATTCACCACAGACCAGCTTAGCAATTGCCATGAATCAACCAGACCCCTACTTCATGACCTTCTGGAGGTTCTCGTTCACAGAGACCTTCACCTCTTTCGAGACCTTGAACAACGGCACCCAGTGCTCACCCACCATCACCTGTTCCCCTGTGCGCGGGTTCCGGGCAACACGACCCTTGCGCTTCTTCACCTTAAAGCTTCCAAAACCTCTGATCTCGATGTTCTTGCCGTTCTGCATCGCATCGATGACAGTCTTGATGAATCCATCCACAACCGCCTCCGTCTCTACCTTGGTCAAGCCCGTCGCCGTGGCTATTGTGTCGACAATATCAGCCTTTGTCAACTGTAGATCTCCTGTGATGTTGTTGGTGATGGTTAAGGTTCAGATTCCTAGAAGCCCGGTCGAAAAGCTTAACCGCAGAGCACGCAGAGGTCGCGGAGAAAAGATCTTTTCTTTTTGGTTTCAATTTCAAAGAATTCGCTCTATGTTCTCAGCGGTCTCTGCGGTTGATTTTTTTCCTCCAGGGTTTTCGACCTTGTCTCTACTGCCGTTTCAAATAAGTCGGGCTGCACTAGTACGGCCCGACGTATCGATACGAAAGCACCGGCCGGTCCAGAATCTCTTGCTTCAAGTCCGAAAGGCTCTCACCTACATCGCCGAACACGCCGTCCCAGAATGACCGTCGCCTCCGCTCTTTGACGATGGAGGGCTCACCAGAAATGCCGGCGAGCTCAGCCGTGATCATGACAGCATCCTCGTACGTTCCGAGTGTATCAACGAGACCGTTGTCGACCGCCTGCTCGCCCGTGAATACCCGTCCGTCGGCAAGCTTGAGGACATCGTTATGCTTCATGTGGCGCTCGTTCTCAACCACAGCCATGAACTGCCGGTGAACATCATCCATCAGCGCCTGGAAATAGCGCTCGTCTTCTTCGGTCATCTTTCGCGCACTGGAACCGGCATCTTTCAGCCTTCCGCTTTTGATGGTCTTGACGCCGATGCCGATCTTGTCAAACGCATCTTTCAACTGAAGGAATTCAGAAATCACGCCGATGCTGCCGGTCAGCGTCCCCTTATTGGCAACAAGTCGCGACGCCCCACAGGAAACATAGTAGCCGCCACTCGCAGCAAGCGCACCCATCGAAACGACAACGGGCTTGCCACCATCCCGTGTTCTCTTCACCTCCTCATAGATCTCCTGACTTGCAGCAACACCGCCGCCGGGCGAATCAATCCGAAGCAGGATCGCCTTGATGGAGCTATTCTCTCTGTACTTCTTCATCTGGCGGACAACCTCTTCGGATGAAGTGATAACGCCTCGAAGCTCAACGACAGCAATCTTGCTTCCGTAGCCGGTGGTCACCACTTCCATGCGCTCACCAACGCTCTTCATCATCAGATAGAATAGAAGGAAGAAGGTTATGCCTATGAACGCCAGAACCCCAAAGATGATCAGGAACCACTTCGTGGACTTACTCATCGCACCGCCTCAACAGAATCGCCGTAACTCATTGATTTTCATGATGAGTATAAGAAACAAATGGCAGAATGTCAAACAGACCACAAACCAAAAAACCCGGCCAGCACACGCTGAACCGGGTTTTTGCTGAACAGGAAATAACTCTCGTCATTCCATTACAATCAGACTCTCGTTGGTGTCAATCAATTGTCCACCAAGCGGGGATTACCGAAGCAATAGGAGCTTCCGAGT
>CAYHRX010000190.1:0-6511 GCA_964359075.1 uncultured Chitinophagales bacterium | reverse complement strand
GCGATGATAGTCATGATATTTCCAGCGGGCCAGGGGTTGTTGTTTCGGCGAGCCCACGTGGCCCAGTACATTATGGGCATGTCAATTCCTGCGATGGCTTCCGCTTGGAACGTTGGATTAGGCGTCGCGCCCGTGTATGGAGCATCAAAGATCCACAGCCACTCCCGCGGTCCCGTGCCGGCGACGTTGTCCCCTGCTCCATAGAACGGCGGCCAATAGATACCGTCAACCATTCCACCAGCAGCGTTGTTCTCCAAGAAACCAATTGCCAGGCGGCGTGGCGGTGTGGCATCGATGTCGTAGACAGCGAGAGGAGCGCTGATCCTGTAGTCCTGATACGAATAGCCACCTACTTTATTGATGATCCACGGAACAAATTCGGGCTTCTGTGCAGCGCCTGCAAATCCGCGTCCATAGCGATATGCATATGAGGCATTCGGATCGTCAGGATTGAAGGTACCCGTGTTGTCCGAGGTAGCAGCAAAACGTACCTCAACCTTCTTGATCTTGTCAGCCGCCACAAGCAAAACTCCATCACCGAAGACGCTTCTCGGTGAAGCCCATCCAAGAGCTCCCGCGAAGCCCTCAAAGCCCATCGCATCTGCTCCACCAGCCCACGTTAGGAACCGCGATCCAGTCCACGACCAGTCCTTTACTCCGGGCGGCGGGCCTTCAACCTTCAAGTAGATTCCACCCTCGACAAACTTATAGTTGTCGTCCCCGCTCTGGTTTGTTTCTTTGGAGAGAAGCGTGGTGCCTTTGGTTTTGTTGGTAAGCTTCCAGGTCATCTCCCCACCGGTTGTGTCGAATCGCACTTCGTACGTGTTGCCCGTGCTTGCCGCCGGATCGATCACGATCGGTCGGATGACACCATCACTTACGCCTGTGTGTGTTGCCTTCAACGTGTCACCGTGGTGCGATTGGTAGACTTTGCCAGACGGAACCTTCGGCCTGGCCGTCAGAACGATGGGCGTCGATTCCAACGCGGCAGGCAGGTACCCTGGAACAGTGGCCACACTGTAACCCGTCACCGCCAAGTAGTATTCCTGACCATTGTAGATCTTGTCGATATCTCGTATCCAGTCCTTCTTGAAATTGAAGTACCTCTGTAAGCCGCTGTTCGCACCAAACTGAACCGGCAGCTTGAGAATTTGACCAGTGCTCTGATCGAATTGCTCGTCAAGCACAACCGTCGGGTCAGTTGGAAGATCGAATGTCACAACGCGCTTTGACTCAGACAACCTGGCACTGCGGCTTGGCAACTGGTACACGTTGTAACCCTCAAACACATAGGATCCAGGTTGACTGACGGTTTCTTCGACGTCTTTAACGCGTGCGAGATCGCTGCCCCAATCAAGCACCACCTGGCCATCCAACTCAGCTACGACGACATTTGGGGACTTCGGTGGTCGTGGAACCATGAAGAGTGCGTCGTAGGTGTTCTGCACGAAGCGGTCGTTGAACTTCATAACGGCAACGCTCGACAGCCTATCTGCACCCAAGCCACCAACGACACCGACAACGACCTCCTGAGTGTCACCCGGGGCTAATGTAAAGGGCCCCGTGCTCGCCAGGATCCGTCGGTCACCACTGGCAAATGAGTAGTTCGTCCCCAAGCCATCCACAAATCCCTTGCCTGTCACTGGATCTCCAGACAGCGGGAAATTGCTGGGAGGGAACGGCCCCCTCTCGTACGGAATATCTGCCGTTATAAGCGTGCCGATAGGGGCGAACCCGCGGAGCATCTTCCACCATTGACCTGTGCTGCACAGGTATCCGGCCGTCTCACGGTTGCAGGGATCGCTGTAGGGGCTGCCGGCGGAGAAGTATGCGAACGAAGTCATGCCAAGGTTCTTGTAGCCATATATCCGCTTCAGATCGAACACCGCAGAGTCCCCCGCTGAGGCCACCTTCGGCCCTGCCAGGAAGTCATATCCAGTACAAGGTGGAGGGAGGTTGTACCTTCTGTATGTTCCGTCAATCGGATTCACATTGTATATGAAAGACAAACTTAGAGTGCTGTCGCATCCCGCAAGGTCATCAAAGGCGTCGCCGAGGTCGACGTCAGACCAGTTGCAGACGAACATGCTATCGATGTAGAAGGAACCCTTGTTCTTGGCCGCATCGATTTCGACACCACCCTTGTTGATGATCTTTGCCCTCTTGAAGAACAAGTTGCCAAGTGCGTCGGTCCGTTTATAGCCCCACATCGTGAACTGGATCTCCAAGCCGAGCGGTTCGGAGCCCTGAAACTGCAGCGTTTGAGCCACGTCAAGATCGTTCGCTACGGTCCAAATCACTTGATCTGCGGGTGAATTTGGATCGCCTCCTGCCACGCCCGGCTCATCACGATTCTGAGTGATGAGACTATCAACGGTGAACGTGGCGCTGAACGGAGGCGGCGCGTCAAACCTGCCGTTTCTGTTCCTGTCAACATAGGGAGCCCCGT
Organism: uncultured Chitinophagales bacterium; assembly: GCA_964359075.1. Lineage (GTDB taxonomy): Bacteria > Bacteroidota > Ignavibacteria > UBA10030 > UBA6906 > UBA11986. Next base: position 4,062 of record CAYHRX010000190.1, on the reverse strand, counting down.
ATGCAACCGGCCATTCCTTCCAGTCCTGCTCGTATCGTGCCACAACGGCAGCAATCTGAGCGTCTGTGACCTCGACAAGGGGGATCTCGTTTACTTCTGCCGCGTCACGCTTCAACTCATCGGTGGACATCGAAGCGTAATCACGACGAATTCTATAGATGCGAACAGCCGCATCGGCTGGACTCTGCGCAACTGCACTCGCACCGGAACCGATGATCCGCCCCGGCCTCATGCCGAAGCCATAGCCTTTTCCTCCAACCCTCACCAACTGACGAGGTGCAGAAATTGTCTTCGCTGCATTCGTGAAGCACTTTGCGCCCCAATAGATACCATCGGCGTAGATAGCGTTGCCTGTGCCGCGCGGATAGATACCCTCGTTGTCTGTGGAAGCTGCGAGGCTGCCCCATCCATCCCAGCGGACCCAGCATGTCCAGTTATTGATGTTGAGGAGGGCGAAGATCGGGCTCCCAGCTTTTTTATACAGTGACTGTGCCTGCTGCTTGCCCTTGTTTGGGTCCTCCGCTGCTGTTACGGACCACACAAGAACCACCATCAGCGCAACCACTGTTAGAAAACTCCTTGCGATGATTCTCATAGTTTGATACTCCTTCTCATTTGTCAGAGACGTTGTTCTCTAAGGCATCGGCTCGAGGTTATCCAAAGAGTCATCCTGAAGGGAGAGAGCAACTGAACCTACCGCCCGATGTTGTTTGGCAGTACCATCGCATGCGGAATCCGTTAAAACGGGAGAGAATCAGATGCTTCGCTCCGCTCAGCATGACGTTCAGCCTAACGTTCTGGTGTCTATTGGACAACCTCAAGCCCCATCAACCTAGTACTCGAACTTGAGACCGAATCGGACCTGTCGAGGCGCGCCAAAGAGATCAGCCATGCCGATGACGTTCTGGTTAAACGCCCATCGGTTCTGCAGGTTGATGGCCCTATAGAATTCTGTGTAGTTTGGAATCTGCTTGTAAGGCTCTGCGAATGGGCTCTTCAACCAACCATCGTCGTCCGATGTTCCGGTTGTTGGATACACATTGTTGACCTGTTTCGCGTTGAGCAGATTCAACACGTTCGCATACACCTCGAGGTTGAAACCGCCAAGGTAGAACAGCTTGCTGAATTGCATATCGATGTTGTAAACCCACGGAGTCGTTGAGTTGTTGACCGGCTCCACAGGTCTTCTGCCCCGCACATCCAAGAGTGCACGCACTCCGACATTCCACGGGTTCGCTTGTCCGAGGGCCAGCGGCTCCTTGATCTTGGTATAGGCGTGGCCGCTGTTGAAGGTCAACAGCAGATTGAGCCCCATTCCCTCGAGTATCGGCCCACCATCCCCCTTTACAAACCTGTAATCCAGCATTATGGTCCCTCGGTGTGTCTGGTTGTACTCGAGCGGCTGGATGAAGAACGGAATGCGAGCAGTCACTTCGTCAGATACAGCATTCCTCGAAGAGAGTGCTTCCGAACCGGTCCCGCGGGCGTCAGACAACGTGTAGTTGACAGTGGTCTGCAGGCGGTTTGTCCGACGCAACTGAAGCGTAAACTCCAGCCCTTTGGTGGTACCGAAGTCCTCATTCTGCAAGGAGACGAAAATCGGAACGCCCAGCTCGTTGAAGACACGACGGATTGAGAGCAGCTGGGTTGCATCCTTGTAGAAGCCGGTGATCGTCAACGCGAGGTTGTCGGTCAACGTTTGGCGGAAGCCCGCCTCATACTGGGTCGTCCGCTCTGGCTTCATCATCCAGCCGACAAGCGTGCCACCAAGCCAGTACGCTTGTCGCGTGGCTGGATTGATAGCGCCGCTGGTGGTAACAGGACTTACGTAGATCCGATCCATCCGCGGGAATTGAGCATACTTTCCGTATTGCGCGAAGAACACCGTTCTGTCTGTGACAGGGAACGAGAAGCTCACACGAGGCAGCACTAGACTGTACGGATCCATTTCCGTGAATGCGCCCTCCTGCACAAGGTTCAACGCAGCATCGACCGGTGGATTGTTGATCTGCGACTGTGGAATCATCTGTCCTTTCGGGCTCATGTATTCATAACGGACACCGACATTGACAATGATATCCCTGTACTCGAATTTGTTCTGGATGTAGGCCGAGGCGAGGACCGGCTTTATCGGCTTGTCCACCGTAAAGTCACCAAAACTGACCCCTTCGGTTTCATTGCCATCGATATCATAGCCGATACTGGTGATTGCGCCTCGCTGGATCAGTCTCACGCGTCGCTCATAATCGCTCGTAAACGTTCTCGGGCTTTTTCCATCCTGACCGTAGAGGTAAACCAAGTAAGCGGAGATGTTTCCAACGCCGTACCTGCGGTAGACCCATTGCTCAATTCGGCCGCCTGCTTTCAGCTCCCATCTCGGATTGATCTGAGAGGTGAAGTCAATCGTCGCCGCGATCGAATTCTGCACGCCCTTTGAGTAACTGTTGTTCGGAGCAAACGGGGGAGTAAATCCGAATGCAAAGATGGTGCTATAGCGGTCTGGCCCCGTATATCGGGACGTGAAACCTGTGTAACCTTTCTCCTCATTGGCGATGCTATCTGGATACAATAGCCAGTTGTCGCCAAAGTCCTTGTCATACGTCTTGCTGAACCTGTTTTGATATGACACCCCCACTTCGTAGAACGTCGTTGGATTCAGCACGTGGGTTGCTCTCAGGTTCCCAAACCATACGTCTGTCTCACTCAAGGAGTACCTTTCCCAGAAAATATTCCCCAGAGCACCAGGCCAGGCCCCACCGTTAGGGTTTTTCGAGAACTCATAGCTTCCCGTGAAACGAATCTTGATCGGTCTCACGTCGAACAGAAGCGTTCCTTGGAGAGAGTTCGTATAGTCCCAGTTATTGTACAGGTAGTTCTCTTTGAATTCGACCGGTCCCGGCAGCAATTGCCCAGCAGGACGAGCACTAAGGGCATCGGTCCTCAAGCTATCAAACCTGAACGGCTCAATGAACCTTGCCTGTCGTTGTCGAGTGTAGTCGTGCTGACCCGCGAGGTAGAATCTTGCCCCAGAGATACCGGGGATAGGACCTCCGATGGTAGCCACCCCAATGCGCCGGCCGAACGCAGTTGTTCCGAGGAATGACTTGCCCGGCTTGGCGAAATCATCTGTCTGGTAGTCAAGTGTTGCCTTCAACTCACTGCCGCCGCTGCGCATCGTTGTGCGGATAATACCTGCATTTGCTCCACCGAACTCAGCAGTAAAACCACCGGTCTGCAGTTGGAGCTCCTCAACAGCCTGCTGGATGATGCCGACATTCTGACTGGTGGAAAAGGGATTCGTTATGATGGCGCCATCGAGCGAAAAGCCAACCTCTCCAGCTCGTCCGCCACGCACATAGAGGGCCCCGCCTTGCAGAACCACACCCGCGGAAAGCGCAACGATGTTTTGTATCCCTCGGAATGGAATAGCCGTAATCTCTTCTGAGGTTGTGATACGAACCGTGTTCGTTGTGTTTCGTTGGATGAGTGGACGTTCCGCAACAATCTCGACGGCCTGAAGCTGAACAGCCGAGCTTGAAAGTGGTATGTCCACGGTGGTGGTAATATTGGCGTTCACACGAATGTTGGATATCGTATAACCAGCATATCCAATGTATGAAGCCTTGACGGCATACACTCCCGGGGGAACGGTCAGGATGATGTACTCGCCGTTGACATCCGTCGCCGCCCCTAGCCCGGTTCCTTCGACGGTGATGTTTGCCCCGATGAGTGGTTCGCCCGATTCCTTATCCGTCACCTTGCCGCGCAGTTTACCATCTTGCGCAAGCAGAAGGGCAGGAACAAGGAACGAGGCAGTGAAAGCTAGCAATAGCTTACGGAACATATTCTACCTCCTTACTTTGTGTGGAGAATTTGTTTTGTAAGTAAGATAGGATTACCTAAGAGGTCGACGTCTCGTTATACAGAGACAATCGGCGGGTACTACTGAGGAAACGTTGTCGCAACGCGTTTCTCCGAGCGTCCGTAAAGACCGGACTGCCCGGATTAGCAATCACCTCCTTCTCGATGAGATGCCAATTCTGATGGATTATCTGATGGTGG
>CAYHRX010000189.1:0-6513 GCA_964359075.1 uncultured Chitinophagales bacterium | reverse complement strand
GAAGACGCGGGGGTGACCGACGCAGTTGAATCAGTTGCGACCTGCTCCGCGAAGATACCAATGACGGAAGGTGTGGACTCGTTGAACGTCGCCAGCGCGAGCGCGGTGGTCCTGGCAGAGGTCACCCGACAACGGATGAGGTAATCAGCCCGGCAGACTCAATCTATACACACGGTATGAAGCATTGACGAATACCGGCTCGACGCTCCCCTTCACCGACCGCAGATTTGCGTAGTGTGGTTCCCCAGCAATCCGCATCTCCTCTACAAGAAACGTCTCTTCCTCCTCTCGCGCCGGTTCAATCATGGTGTTCATCGGGGCAAGGGCCGTTGCTTCAGAGAGGTAGTAGTCCAGTCGGATGTCTGTCCTCCACGTGTCCCACCCCTTCAGATAGAGATCGAGCGCAGGGTTGAGGTCCTTGCCAAGATAGATAACTCGCTGGGCGTGTTGCTCACGTAGCATTGAAGCAATCTGTTGGGTTCCGATGTTGTGCTGTGTCCTATCGTTGAACATCACTTCAACAAACACTCTCAACGTCAGCACCGCAAGAAGGAGGATTGGAACCAGCTGAATGTGTACAATCGACTTTTTCCAATCCGCACGATGCACGAGCACATATCCAGTGAGCCCCACGCATGCAACAGCGAGTACGACTGATAGCCATGAAAGCGTGGCGTAAGGATTGACCTCGCCAATACCAAGCACACTTGTCTTGACATACGCTCGCAGCGGCCACACGGCTGACCACGATGTGGTGAGGGCAAGCAGCACCATCAGCGCCACGGTGTTCGCACGTGACAGCCTCCTCGCAGCAAGTAGCTCAAGCACATAACCACCAAGAAGGGCCACAGGGACACTCAACGGTAACATGTACTGTGGGATCTTTGTCGCCATGAGCGTGATGACTGCGAAAACGACGACACCCCAGACGATGGCAATCGGGATCAAACGCCGAGGTAGCTCCAAGCCTGTTGCCTTCTTCAATACTATGAATGCCAGAACACCAATCGCTAGCGCTGACTCCGGATACTGAACGATGAGTTGGTTGACATAGAAAAGCCCTCCGAGTGCAGGATGATGTCCCTCAATTGGCAACGACATACGCTGCATCAAATGCAGACCGAAAAACGCATCGAGAAACACTTGTCCGTGTTTGAGGTACATCAGCACGTGCCACGGAAGAGCGAGAAGAACTCCTGCAATCACTGCACCTGAAAGCTCGAAGACCCTCCTCCACACCCACCGTTGACGCATCTCGACAGCCAACAGCACGAAAAGAATGAGCGGGACGTAGAAACCTACCAGAATCTTCGACATGAATGCGCCGCATGTTCCAAGAGCTACAAGGGTCAATCCCCTTTTCTTCCCAGTTCCCTCACCCCAAAGCAACCATCCATACGTTGAGAAGATGAGAAAGAAAATATACGCCACATCAAGCTGGCCCTGGCGCGTGAAGAATAGATTGGTGCCGAGCAAGATGCCGCCGAACAACGCTGCGCTCTGCGAAGAGATACGACGCACCAGCAGAACGATAAGCGCCACACTTCCGGCTCCAAACAGAGCGGATGTTAGGCGTGTCGTCCATTCACTTGCGCCGAAGAGGTGGTAGAACGCCGCCGTCGTCCAGAATGTCAGCGGGGGATAGCAGCTTGTGGCAAGTCCGCCGGGGACATGCGGGGTCTGGTCCATCCAATCACCAAACTGAACGATGCTCTTGGAGCGGAGTGCGTAGAGGCCTTCGTCCCATCCCTGGAGATCAAGGAAGCCAAGGTTCACGAACCGAACGAGTGCAACCGCAATCACCCATCCGACAAGGAAGCGCGGACGAAGAACCAGATCACAAATACGCTGAGAGGTTGAATATCCCATTGGGGAGAGAGAAGTGCGACGTGCTAAGCTTACTCTTTCTCGCTGAGAAAGGCAAGCCAGTCTCAAGGTCTGCGGGTCAGCCCAAATCCCCAGATGAGAATTGAGACGAGAAGGCCGGAGTACATCGGCTCAATGCCGAGAGGATAGAGGTCAGCGTTGCCAAGCTCCTGAGTCCAGCCAACGAGGAACCAGCCAAGTGAGGTGAGCCAGCCAAGAAGCATTGCGGTAAATGCATAGGACGAAGAGACCTTCCATCGCTCGAAGTAGCCGGCAACAAGCGGCACAAGAAGCCCCGGAATAATGACAGTCCCTATTGTGTACCAAAGCTTGATGACCGATGGGATTGCCAACGCCAACACAATCGCGAGTACGGCAGCATACATGATCCCCCACCGTGTGTACCTGGTGACCCGTGATTCATCCGGCTGGTCTTTGTATCTCCACACAATATCACGTCCAAGCGTTGCGCCCGACACGAACGCCAGCGTATTCAGAGTCGACATGATCGTTGCTAGCATGCCAATGTAAAACAAGCCTTTGGCAACTGACGGCAACGTGATCTCCGCAAGCATGGGATACGCCATCACCGGCTGTGCAAGGTTTGGCAATGCAGCGCGGGCATACAGTCCCACAATCGCCGTCATCGCATCAAATACAAACCAGAAAATGATCGAGACCAGGATTCCCTTCTGCGCCACAGCGCCTGATTTTGCCGCATAGCACCGCTGATGGAACGACGGGTCGACAAGCGTCCAGAGTGCGATGAAGAACCACACCAGCACGAACTGCACAGAGTTGCCGCCGTTCCAAGTCAGATGCAGGGGCGGGACATTCTGCCGAATGAAGTCCAGTCCTCCGAATTTCGCATAGGCGAACGGGAGTATGACCGCAAACCCCACGAACATGAGAATGAACTCGAGGACGTCAGTGTATACATCTGAACGAAAGCCGCCAAAAAGCAAGTAGGCCGTCGTTGCCACAGTGCCCAGGACGACACAGAGCACCAGGCCCCATCCTGTAACAAGCTGCAGCAACATGGCAAGCATCAGGATGTAGGGGGCGGGTGTCATGAGAATGAACGTCAGGAACGCGCCCAGGATGGCCGTCTTCTTGTCGTAGCTCTGATGGAGTTTGTCCGGAATGGTCAACAGGTTCGTCGCACGGATCTTCTTTGCCAGCAGGAATGCAAAAACGCCTGCGAAGATGTAGTACGGTGCACCCTGCACAACCCAGTTCGAGATGCCATAGCGATACGAGAACTCCCCAACGCCGAGGATACCACCGTACCAGGTTGAGACAAGCGTCATGACGAAGAGCGGCAGCGTGAGCGAACGGCCGGCAAGGAGGAAATCGGCGGTGCTCGATCCTGACTTCCTGCTGCTGAGGAAACCGATCACCAGGACAGCAATGAAGTACGCGAGAATGAGAAGCTTATCGCCGGCGGCGAGGGTTACCATGCAGCGAGCCGTCCATGAGAAACATGAGCATGTGTCCTTCGCGTACTCGCACTGAGAATGGAGACGAGGTCACGAGATTACTGACGCCAATCTCACCAACCTTCATGCGGGCATTCGTCAACGGATAGTGCAAGCCCTTCAATGTGATTCCGCTGCACGGACCGAACGGTATGAGGCTGACCGTACTGCCGATGGCTGCCTTCACTTTCCTTACACGACCAACCGGCATCGCCTTCCAACCGTCTGCAACGAGCGTGAGGTCGATGGAAGATGTATAATGCCAGATGACCGACAGGTTGCCAAATGTGAAGTCAATGCGCTTTCCCGTCGCTCCTATGATGGTTGCACGCTTGACTCTCCGTTCGAGGAGATAGTCGAGGGCTTTCTCCAGGTCGGTGTTGTCCTGCCGATTCACCTGGATGATGGTTGACGAAGCGAAGAACCGTTGGGTTGCCGGCTTGATTGAGTCGAGATCGCCGATGATAACATGGGGGCGAATGCCATACCGGCGGGCAACGTTCGCCCCGCCGTCGGCGGCGACGATGAGGCGCGCTTGTGAAGCGAGTTTGCGCGCCAGCGTCCGTGATGGCGGCTCGCCGTTGCAAATGATGAGGGCGGAGCTAGAAATATCAGAACTCGATTCACAAGACATCTGACATGGGTTTGTTTGGACAACTCAAATGTTGATCGCCAGATTGAAGAACACATTCCTCTCCGCACCCACAAAGAACTCCTTCCCCTCACCATAGGCTGCATACAATGTATCGAAGACGTTGTTCAGTTGCAGCTTGGCCTCAATGCCCATATTGTCGAAGATGTCGGCAAACCGATAGGAGACAAGCCCATCACTCACAAAGTATGAATCCACGGTGTTGGTCTCGTTCTTGAAGTTATCCGTGTACTGTTTGCCGACGTACCGCCCGCTGATCGAGAGCGCGAACCACTCCAGCCTGTAGGTGAGGCGAACGTTCCCGAGCACATCAGGGAAGCCGGCAATGGGGTTCTTATCCAGACTGACTGGCGAGCCAGTCGAGTAATCGGCATGCTGGACGAACCGGTTGCGGCTGAGCGTGATGTTGCCGCCAAGCTCGAAGTGCTCACCGACCTCCCCCTTCCCCGAAAGCTCAATGCCGATGTGCCGTGTGCGCTTTGCGTTGCCTGTGATCGGCTGACCGAACCGGTCCACCTGCCCGCTCTTCACAATCTCGTTTGTGAATTCCATCCAGTACACGTTGGCCGCTGCCCGTACTCTTGCAGATGAGAACGCTGCGCCAAGCTCAAGATCAAACAACGACTCGGGTTTGACCAGCGGCTTCGTGTAGTCAAACCGGTCGCTTCCATCCACCACAAACTGCGGCATCACCGCACCCCACGACGACGGTGTGCTTGCCTCTGCAGCATCGTAGAGATTCTTGAGCCGGGGCTCTCGCGTCGTGTACGCCAGCGTGACGTACCCATTCCACCGCTCGTCAAAGTTGTGGTTGAGCCCCACCCGCGGGTTTACGAAGTGATACGGAATCGAGAAGTGTGTGCCAACGAACTTCTCATCATACAGCCGGTACCTGTTGTACGCATACTGCAGGTCGAGCATGAGTGTGAGATCTGGGCGCAGCGAGTACAACTCATGTGCGTAGAGTGAGATGATGTCTTTCGCTCCCTTGTATTCGTAGTACCGGTAGTCCTCCGGTACAGCAACCGGCAACTGGTCTGCCCTCTGCAATCTTCCCCAATGCAACGAACGATGGATGCGGGCTTCCGCCCCAGTCACAAGCTCTCCGTTGTCATGCTTGAGCGTCAGACGCGGGAGCCAGCCGTACTGCGTGTTGTCCACATTCGCCCTGATGAGGGCGCCGGGAATGTAAAGCGTGTCCGGATCGCCGACAACATTGAAACCGTTCTGAGACGTGATCCGGTAGTAGGAATATGGGGCCCATGAGCCGTCGTAGTCGAAGAAGCCTTCACCAAACACCATGAAGAGGGTATTGTTGAGTGTCAGCGTCGGGCTCAACCGCCACTCATGGAACAGCTCGTAGTGCGGCTGGGAGAAGTTCTCGATCTCCTCCTCCCGCATGATGGGGTTGGCTTTTCGCTTCGTCTTGTCTTTTACATCCGACTTGGGAATGCCGTAGTACGCAAGGTGGTCCGACACAGGGCCACCATAGAAGTTGATCTGCGTCGTCATGTCCTCATCGTACCTGATCAGTCCGAGGAAGTAGCCGTTGAAGTCCACCCACGAGCGTTCACGGTAGCCGCTGCTCAGGATTTTGGAGAGCCGTCCGTGGAGCGCGTACTTGTTGTCGATAAGCCCGGAGTTGAACACGGCAAAGTACTTCCTCGTGTTGAAGCCCCCGACGCCCGAAGAGAGCGTCAGCGTTCGTTCACTCCCAAAGTTGGATGTTACGAGGTTCACCGAGCCGCCAATAGCAGGCGGACCGTAGAACGCACTTCCCGCTCCACGCTGCACCTGAATATCCTCGACGCTGTTGGCAATGTCCGGGAAATCGAGCCAGTACACGTTGTGGTCTTCGGGGTTGTTCTGCGGGATGCCGTTCACCATTACTGCAATGCGCCGCGCATCGAAGCCTCTGATGTTGAGATAGGTGTAGCCGATGCCGTTGCCTGCTTCAGAGTAGTAGGTAGTCGACGGCAGTTCTGAGAGCAGGACTGGGATGTCCTGCGTGGTGTGGCGCTCTTTGAGTTCAGCCCGTCCCAGCGTGGAGAATGTTGCAGGCGTTTCCCGCTCGCGACCACGGGTTGCAGTGACTGTGATTGGCTGAGCAAAGATCGTTGAGGGCGTTAGCGTGAAATCAACAGTCACGGTCCGTCCGTCGGATAGGTCAACACGCTTCGTCTGCGACGCGTAGCCGATAAGCGACGCCTGGATTTCATGCTTGCCGGATTTGATTCCAGCAAGCGTGAACTCGCCGCTCTCTCCGGCACTTGTGCCGTACGGAGTTCCCTTGAGGATCACGTTGGCATGGACAAGCGGTTTGCCCGATTCACGATCTGTGACTTTGCCGGTGATGGTACCAGATGGTTCGGCGAGCAGTTGAAGCGAGAGAGCCAGCAAAAGGATTGAGATGGAAAGACATCTGCACAATGCTCGACCGAAAAGGAACTCAACCCCCTTGATCCGAGGCTGTCTAAAAAGTAACAGGTTGAGATGAAAAAAAGGCTCGCGATTTCT
>CAYHRX010000188.1:2847-6527 GCA_964359075.1 uncultured Chitinophagales bacterium | reverse complement strand
CGCTGTACATCAATCGGGAACTGAGCTGGCTGGAATTCAACCACCGCGTCCTGGAAGAGGCGCTGGATGAACGCCACCCGCTGTTGGAGCGCGTGAAGTTCCTTTCCATTGTCAGCTCGAACCTTGATGAGTTCTTCATGATCCGCGTCGCAGCCATCAAGGAGCAAATCATGGCGGATGTTGTGGAGTACTCCCCCGACGGACGGACACCGCTGCAGCAGATCAGAGAAATCCACGAGCGCGTGGTGCAGATGCTCAAGCAAATGAGCGGATGCTTCTGGAATGATCTCCATCCAAAACTCGCATCTGCTGGAATTCATCTGTTGAGGATGAACGAATTGACGAAGGACGAGGCGCTGGGGGTGGCGACTTATTTCTCGCGAGAAATCTTTCCCGTGCTCACGCCGCTGGCATTCGATCCCGGACACCCGTTCCCGTACATCTCCAACTTAAGTCTCAGCCTCGCTGTTGTTGTAACTACTCCGGCCGCGGAAGAGCGTTTCGCCCGCGTGAAAGTCCCCGATGTGCTTCCCCGGCTCGTCGAGGTGCCGAACACTGGCGATGGAGATTCAAGAACATCCCGGTTCGTCTGGCTTGAGGATGTGATTGCCGAGAACCTGGCAATGCTCTTCCCCGGCATGGCAGTGAAAGAATGCTACGCGTTCCGCGTTACCCGCAACGCCGATATTGAAATTGAGGAAGATGAGGCCGAAGACCTGATCCGCTCGATTGCCGAGTCGCTGCGCTTGCGACGGTTCGGGTCAGTGGTGAGAGTCGGCGTGCAGAACACGATGCCGGCGCGTATCCGAGACATCCTCGTTGAGAACCTTGAAGTCACACAGGATGACGTGTACCCCCTCAATCCGCCACTTGGGTTGAGTCATCTGATGGCGCTGCTAAAGCTGCCGCGACCGGACTTGAAAGACGCTTCGCACTACCCTGCGCAACTGGGCAGCGAAGAGGACTCCGAGGATATGTTCACGCGCATCCGGCGCGGCGATATCATCCTGCATCATCCGTACGACTCGTTCAACCCCGTCGTCCAGTTCATCAAGGCCGCTGCAACAGACCCTAACGTCCTTGCAATCAAGCAAACGCTCTACCGGATTGGAAAGGAGTCACCCCTCGTGCCACTGCTGATTGAAGCGGCGGAGGGAGGCAAGCAGGTGGCTGTGCTTGTTGAGCTGAAGGCGCGGTTTGATGAAGAGAAGAACATTGAATGGGCGAAGAAACTGGAACACGCCGGCGTCCACGTGGTGTATGGGTTGGTAGGATTGAAGACGCATGCGAAGATCGCGCTCGTCGTCCGGAAGGAACAGGACGGGCTGAGGCGCTACGTGCATCTCGGCAACGTCAAATATAACCCGGTGTCGGCGAAGATCTACACCGACCAGAGCTTCTTCACCTGCCGGGAGGACATCACCAACGACGCGACCGAGGTGTTCAACTACCTGACCGGCTACTCAAAGCGGGACGCCTACAGCAAGCTCATTGTAGCGCCCGTGAACATGCGCGAGAAGCTCACGGCCCTCATGATTCGGGAGATCATGCACGCAAAAGCAGGCAAGCCGGCAGAGCTGATTTTCAAGATGAATGCCCTGACCGACCTGCAGATGATCGAGACGTTGTACGAGGCATCAAGGACAGGGGTGAAGATTGACCTGATTGTGCGTGGGGTGTGTAGTCTGCGTCCCGGCGTGAAGGGCGTCAGCGAGAATATCCACGTACGAAGCATTGTGGGGCGCTTCCTCGAGCACAGCCGCGTCTTCTACTTCGCCAACGATGGCAACGCCGAGCTCTACCTCGGCAGCGCCGATCTGATGGGGCGGAACCTCGACAGGCGCGTGGAGCTGATATTCCCGATCGAAGACCCGACGTGGAGAGAAACTATCAAGAAGGAGGTGTTGGATCTTGCGTTGCGGGACAACGTCAGAGCACGAATTCTTCAGGCAGATGGATCATACACGCGAGTTCAGCCTGTGAACAGCGAACCGCCTGTTGAGTTGCAGCAGTCTACGGTGCAGACACGCGCCAAGCTGCAGAGCAAGGCTGCGCCGCGGGAGGTCATAGAGAAGGCACCATGAGCAACTACGCAGCCTCCGCCTCCACTTCGCTCGTTCTCAACTTGACGCCGGCGCGCTGCAACAGCTCGGTGGGCATCTCGCCGCCGGCGAAGACGAATACGAAATCGTTCTGGAGGTTGTGCATGATCTTGTCGCCCTCCTGAACGATGACCGCGTCGAGTTTGATCTCAACGACGTTCGAGTTAAAGATGGTTTTAATCTTCTCCGACTGGATGTACTCGCGGATGCGCTTTTCGTTCTTCTCTTTCAACCGGACGAAGTCATCCTTACGGTAGCTGATCTTGACGACGTTCCCTTTTTGATTTGCAAGACCCACTGCAGCCTCTACTGCACTGTCGCCGCCTCCCACAACAAGGATGTGCTTTTGTTTGTAGGTCTCTGCCTCAATCAACCGGTACATCACCTTCGGCAGGTTTTCACCCGGAACACCGAGCTTTCGCGGGCTGCCTCTTCTTCCAATTGCCAGCAGCACAGTGCCGGAAACAAATGTGGCACCTTTCGCCTGTATCATGAAAGTGCCGTTCGTTGCATCAATTGATTCAACTTTGTGATGGGTCAAGATGTTGAGAGAGAACCTGCCGATGATGTCTTTCCAAATCTCAAGAAGCTCTTCCTTGCTGATCTCTGAAACCTTCAGCTTGCCATAGAGAGGAAGCTCAACCGGAGAGGTCAGCACAAGTTTCTTCCGAGGATAATGGAGGACTGTACCGCCAATCTCATCCTGCTCGAGCACGACGTAGCGCAGGTTGTTCGCCTTGCAGGCAAGCGCGGCCGCGAGCCCGGCCGGTCCAGCCCCGACAATCGCAACGTCATAAGCGTCAGCAGATCCACGGCGGTTCTTGCGGACCACATCGTTTACAGCTTTCAATCCTTGCGACACTGCGTTCTTGATCAGCCCTACACCCCCAAGCTCTCCCACGATGTACAGACCTTCAACGTTCGATTCGTAGTTGTCATTGTACCAGGGGATCTCCATCCCCGTCCGTGGGGTCCCAAACTCCAGGGTGATTGATCCCAGCGGACACGCCTCTGCGCAGAAGCCATGACCGATGCACTTCGTGCCGCTGATAATCGCCGGATAGCTACCCACCATGCCAAGGACGTTTTCAGGACAGGCCAGTACACAGCCACCGCAGCCTATGCACAGTGTGATGTCAATCTTCGGATGAAGCGTCACAGGTTGTAGTGTACCCGCCTTGACGTTCTTCTCGTACGTCCTTGATGCCTCGTGCTTGCGCCTCGCCACCTGATACCAATAGGGAAGGGCTATTGCAGCAACCAGCACGGTGAAGATCATCATCGTGTACAAATCCATCAGAGACTCACAATTAACTTCACACGTTAACGGCGGGACCGCCCGCTGACACGGTTACGGTGCATGTCCTCCGGCAGGTGCTTTGCTCCGTGCAATACTCCAGCTACGCCGCTTCAGCTTCCACTTCGCTTGTGCGGAGCTTGACGCCGGCGCGTTTCAGCAATTCAGTAGGCAGCTCGCCTCCTGCAAAAACAAAGACAAAGTCATTCTGGAGATTGTGGATGATCTTGTTCCCTTCCTGTACGAACACAGCCTCCGGCTTGATCTCCACAACGTTGGAA
>CAYHRX010000188.1:0-2837 GCA_964359075.1 uncultured Chitinophagales bacterium | reverse complement strand
TGATCTTTCCTGATTCCATGAACCTCCGTATCCGGTCCTCGTTCTTCTCCTTGAGGCGCACAAAGTCATCTTTGCGATAGCTGATTGTAACAACGTTCCCCTTCTGGCTTGCAAGACCCACCGCCGCTTCTACTGCACTGTCGCCGCCACCCACAACGAGAATGTGTTTTTGCTGGTAGGTCTCTGCTTCAATCAGCCGGTACATCACTTTCGGAAGGTTCTCGCCGGACACACCGAGCTTGCGCGGACTTCCCCGCCGCCCGATGGCGAGCAGCACCGCCCTCGCATGAAAGACCGTCCCCTTCGCCCTGACGGCAAACACCCCGTGGTCGTGATCAATGGAGTCGACCTTGTGCTGCGTGAGGATGTTGAGCGAGAACTTGCCGATGATCTCTTTCCAGACTTCCAAAAGCTCCTCCTTTGTAATCTCAGAAACCTTCAGCTTGCCATAGAGAGGAAGTTCGACGGGTGACGTGAGCACAAGCTTCTGCCGTGGGTAGTGCAGCACCGTCCCTCCAATCTCATCCTGTTCGAGCACAACATAACGCAGGTTGCTGGCCTTGCACGCCAGAGCAGCCGCAATGCCCGCGGGCCCCGCGCCAACGATCACCACGTCATGTCCATTCACGGGACCATGGGGGCTCTTCCGCACAAGGCCATTCACAGCTTTCAGTCCTTGCGACACTGCGTTCTTGATCAACCCGACACCGCCGAGTTCTCCCACAATGTACAAGCCCGGCACGTTCGATTCATAGTTGTCGTTGTACCAGGGGATCTCCATGCCCTGCCGTGGCGCCCCGAACTGCATCGTGATTGCACCCACCGGACACACCTCGGCGCAGAGCGCATGGCCAATGCACTTCGTTCCGCTCACGATGGCTGCGTGCCCACCCAGTATGCCGAGCACACTCTCCGGGCATACCCGGACGCAGCTTGCGCAGCCAATGCACGATGCAATATCAACCTTCGGGTGCAGCGTCACGGGGTGAAGTGTCCCCGCCTTCACGTTCTTCTCATACGTTCGGGCTGCTTCCCGTTTGTGCTTCACCACCCTGAGCCAGTATGGCACAGCAATGGCGCCGATGAGGCCGAGGGAAATTGTGAGCGTCAGGACCGACTCCATCAAAACCTCACGCTCAGCTCGCCAAAGAACGAGTTCGACGTGATGCCGTAGCCGTTCAGCCTGTCGTAACTCATCATCAGTCCAAGCTCGCGGCTGATCATGATGATGATGTCCGTGCCGAACGTCTTGCTCAGATGCCTGTCGTCGTAGTTCTTGAGGGTGTAGCTGTTCTGCTGGTAGCGGACATTGACATCGGCAATGTCGATAATATTCCTTTGCACGCTTACGCCATAACCTTTGGAGCTGGAGTACTCGTTGGCGTTCAGGTTGACGTTGGAGCGGAGTGAGATCCCGCTGGAGAAAATGTCAGTAATGCCGACAGTGGTGTAGTTCGAGTAAACGCGTGCAAACTGGGACTCAGACGTCCTGGGCGCATAGGTGTTGGACAGCGTGACTCCGCCGGGCAGATAAAACGTCGCGCTGGTACTGATACCGGAACGAAGCCGCGTCTCGCGAAGTGAATCCGGGATGAACTGCGCGGTCGAGAATGTGTACAGTGGCCGTGAGGCATCTGCTCCAAGTCCAACCGTCAGGAAGCTCGTCAGCCTATAGCTGACATTCGCGTAGAGGCTCGTGAGCGAGGGCGAGAGGATGAACGTCCCGCCTCGTGCCGTGCGCAGGTCAAACTCAGAGTACGCGTACACCTGGAATCCCGCCATCGTGTACACACTCACATTTGCACTGACGACCTCACGGTCAAGCGCGGTGCGATAGTACGAGCGTGAGTAGGCCGATGACACACTCAAGTTGAGCGAGTCAACAGGCTGCACGCTGGCAAAGAGTGCGAACTTCTTGTAGTCGGTCGATATCCCGCGCAGTGTAAAGCTTGGCTGGAACCCGAGCGTTGTCCCGAGAATCAGTCTCCCGATCCGTCTCGCATACATTGCACCATCGATGTATCCGATGGCAGGTGCCACACTGGGGATTATCCTTCCCACGGACGCATCATTCACTCCATCATCATACTCAAGAGAAAGGCGATAGATCCGGGACTGATTGATGGACTGCTTTGAGAATGGACTCATATTGCCATAGGCCAGCGTGCGCAGGTTGGTGTAGAGCTCGAACTTCAGCGGAACTTCATTCGAGCGGCCGTGCAGGTTGATAACAAGCCCTGGCTGCGACGTATTATAGAGTGGGTTGTCGTACCTGTTGCTGTAGAACTGCGCGCTGATACGGCCGCGAAGCTCGAGCGATGCCGGCTCCGCTTTTTCCGGGCGTAGTGAGGATGACTGAACCGACTGGGACGGGACCGTTGCTTGAGCAGGTCCTTTGCCAGCATCTAACGAGACAGGCTGGGGAGAACTGACTACCACAAGGGCAGACACTGCATCTCCTGTCCTGATATCCCGCTTCGCCTTGAGCACACGGCATGCAGACGACTTCGAACTCACTGCAAACACCTGCAGCACGGCAATCGTATCCCGATTCGCTTTGATGTACACCAGGTTCGAATCCTGTACGCCACTCTCACGGCCAAGAGATGTATAGACCGTTCCGGAGGCAACATACGTCACCGCACCAGACACTATCTTCTCCTGTGCGAGAACACCATGCACAGCCAGCAGCATCAGCATTGTCAGGATCGCCTTCATCTACACCCCCCGATGACAATTGTAACATGCCGGACTCGAATACGCATACCCGCTGATGTTCGAATGCTTCGAATCCATCGCGGTCTGTCTGTGCTCATGGCATTGGAGACATGAGAACA
>CAYHRX010000187.1:0-6541 GCA_964359075.1 uncultured Chitinophagales bacterium | reverse complement strand
GCCCACGTGGACACGGTCGATGTCGGTAATCCGGCCAACTGGTCGGTTGATCCGTTCAAGGGAGCCGTGAAGGACGGCATCATCTATGGCCGGGGTGCTTGCGACATGAAAGGCGCACTCGCCTCCATCGTGCACGGCGGCAAGCTCATCAAGGAACTGGGACTCGAAGACGATTACACGTTGTATGTTGTCGGCAGCGTTCAGGAAGAGGACTGCGATGGCCTCTGCTGGCAGTACATCATCAACGAAGACAAGCTGCGACCGGAGGTCGTCGTCATTACGGAGCCGACGAACCTGGGCGTGTACCGCGGGCATCGAGGTCGCATGGAAATTGAAGTACGGACAAAGGGCATCTCCTGTCACGGCTCGGCGCCTGAGCGTGGCGTGAACGCCGTGTACAAGATGGCGCCGGTCGTTCAGGATATCGAAAAGCTGAATGAGCGGCTGGGAGGCGAGCCGTTCCTGGGCAAAGGCACGGTGACCATCGCGGAAATCCGATCGACCTCTCCATCGTTGTGTGCTGTCGCTGACTCATCAACTATCCATCTCGACCGCCGTCTTGCGGCAACCGATACACTTGAGTCTGCTGTAAGAGAGATCCGGGAACTTCCGAGTGTGAAGAAAGCGGAAGCCGAGGTCGTCGTCCTCGATTATGCAGTGCCAAGCTGGCGTGGACTGACGTATCCGACGAAGAAGTACTATCCGACGTGGCTGCTGCCAGAAGATCATCCGGTGCTGACAAGCGGCGTGAAGACGTTCGAGAATCTGTTCGGTGAGAAGCCACAGGTGAGCCGGTGGGTGTTCAGCACCAACGGCGTTGCGGTGATGGGGATGCACAAGATACCATGCATCGGCTTTGGACCCGGGAATGAGATCTACGCGCATATGGCGACGGAGCAGATTCCGATAGATCATCTGGTGAAGGCAAGCGCATGGTACGCGGCATTCCCGAAGACATATATTGGCCATTGACAATTGATCGTTGACCACTGATCGTTCGGCTGGATAAATCCTCGACGGTGAAGGCTCAGTGTTCAATTGTCAATTGTCAATAGTGGAGAGTCATGGCAAAAGGCGATGATATACAAGACCGTCTCATCAACTTTGCAGTCGCGGTGATTAGGCTCTGCGAGGAGATCCCAAACACAGCAGCGGGGAGACATTTGGCAGGACAGCTTCTTCGTTCGGGGAATTCACCTGCGTTCAACTATGGAGAAGCACGAGGGGCCGAGAGCAGAAACGATTTCTCGCACAAGCTTGGGATCGCCCTAAAAGAACTGAATGAAACAAGCATCGCACTTGAGATCGCGAAACGAAGCGGGATGATTCCGGCAGAAACACTGGCTCCGGTTCAGGCTGAATGCAAGGATCTATCGCGAATCATCAACTCAAGCATAAAGACCGTGGAAAAGCGGCAAATTGTCAATTACGCAGATAAGGAATGCTATGACGCACAAACTCCCAAAACTCTCCAACAAAGTCCGAGGGAAGGACTACATTGAAACCAGGGATTGGTCCGTGAAGGAAATTGAACTTGCGCTGGAGGCTGCCGCCGACCTGAAGAAGATGTTCAGAAAAGGAAAGCCACATCGCTACCTGCCGGACAAGACTGTCTTCCTGTTCTTCTTTGACAAGTCCACCCGCACACGCAACTCGTTTGAAGCAGGCGCAACACAGTTGGGCGCACATGCTCATTTCATCTCATCGGAGACATCTCAAGTTACCCATGGAGAGTCCCCCAAAGACATGGGCACGATTCTCTCGAGCTACGGGCACGCCATTGCAATCCGTCATGACCTTGTTCCCGGAGAAGGCAACAGCTACATGCGCAAAGTTGCCGAAGCATCAAAAGCGCCTGTCCTGAACATGCAGTGCGACATTGACCACCCTTTCCAGACACTCGCAGACCTCATGACTATTCGCGCGGAGTTTGGCAAGAAGCTGCGCGGGTTGAAGATTGCTGTCTCGTGGGCGTATGCGCCCAGCTATGCAAAGCCTATGTCGGTGCCTCAAGGCCTGATCACTCTCATGACGCGCTTTGGGCTTGACGTTGCTCTTGCTCATCCGCCAGAATACACTCTCATGAAAGGTCCCATGGAGTATGCGCGGCAGAGGGCAGCGGAGAACGGGACGAAGTTCGAAGTTGTGGACAACATGGATGATGCATTCAAGGGTGCTGATATCGTGTATCCGAAGTCGTGGGGGATCGAATCGCTCTTCCACAATCCCCAACAGGCACTAGAGATTTCGAAGAAATACAAGGATTGGATCTGCGACGAACGACGGATGAAACTCGCCAACAAAGATGCCGTCTACATGCACTGCTTGCCGGCTGACCGTGGTTACGAGGTGACAGACGCGGTGATCGATGGTCCTCAGTCGCGCGTGTTTCCCGAGGCAGAGAACCGTCTACACACGGCAAAAGCGATTATGGCGTTGACAATGTAGTTATGCGAAAGGCTGCAACAGGTATTTCAATAATGAAAGGAAGTAGTATGAGCGCCACAAAACCCCTTCTCTCTTTGTTGTTCGTCTTGGTTGTCCTCGTTCTAGCGTCGTGTTCAAATCCGAAGAAGGACTATGAGCCGATACAACAACTTCAAAGCACTTCCGAACAGAGCATCCAGGGTACGAGTGACGATGCTGCCAAGCTCAAGTCCTGTGATGATGTCATCAAGGCTTTGGATGAGTTTATCAAGAATCATCCTGAGGGTGAATGGAATGCGACTGCCAAGACAGCCTTGCAGAATTGGCAAACAAAGAGAATTTCAATACAGGAGAATATCAATCGCATATTGGACTTCGAGGCAATTCAGAAGCTCCAAGATGCAGCGGAGCAGGTAATGCAACATTCTACCGACTATGTTGTTCGCACGAAGAGTTGCAACGATATTATCAACTCGTTGCAAACCTATATCTCCAAACATCCTGAAGGTGATTGGACTGCATCTGCCAAGACTGCCCTGATGTCATGGGAATCAAGAAAAACAACGCTCGAACAAGAACTGAGCTCTCTCAGCAACAGACTTTACGGGCAAATGAAGGATCGGGCAATTGTGGAAGCTCAGAGAGTCCACGGAATGTCCAATGTCGAAGAGGTACGTTTGGACAAGAGAGACAAGAAAGCAATCGGCGCTAATATCCAAGTGACTGATGTGTACGCAATACGAATGCGTGGTGCGATTCTCAGGTCAAGTATATTCAAACTGAAGATAACTGTTTCCGGCGGCATCGATCCAGCAACGAAGCGGGTTTTTGTGGATGACAATGTGGAAGTCGAAGAGTAGTTGAGTGATCGTTGCAGCCCTTCGCATAACAGCAGGCACAATCGACGCTCACGTCATTTGGTAAGGCGCAGTGAAAGCAAGTGGAGGCCAACTCAGTAGAGTTCGCTCCACGCCGCACTCAATCCTAAAAAGCGTGGAGTGCGGCGCGGCGTTGTGCCTGCACACGGAAGCCGGATCTATCTGTTCTTTCAATAATTGAGTACTGTCATGAAAGTAACCGTGCTCGGAGGCCTGTGCGTCCTCTTGCTAGGCGTTGTCTTGACGGCGCGCGTGCAAGATCACCATGTGAGCAAGAACGTTAGTTCTGCTGCAGCTGGTTTATTGATTCCTGCATCAGCAACCATGGTGACCGCCTGGGATGTGCCAAGAAACCCCATGTCGGACTCATTGCTGAATGGTCATCCGCTCGTTGAACAGATCAGATGGGGTTTTCGGCTGTTTACCAATACACCCCATGAGGCGCCGACTGTCTCGGCGAACAAGCTTTCATGCAACAACTGTCATCTAAACGCGGGGCAGAAAGAGAAGGCTATGCCGCTGGTCGGTATTGCCACTGTGTATCCCGAGTACAACAAGCGGGCAGGAAGGCTGTTCAGTTTGGAAGATCGCATCGTGGGATGCTTCATGCGGAGTCAGAACGCGACAGGGTTGCTGCACATGGGGCAGGCCGAAGGTGGTGTGCCGGAGGCTTCGCTGCCCTCGACGGAGTCCAGAGAAGTCCTCGCTCTTGCCGCCTATCTGAGCTGGCTCTCGGAAGGCTTCCCGATTGGAAAGGAGCTTCCGTGGCGTGGACACAATGTGATTGCTGCAAACAAACTGATTCCTCTGGACAAACTCGACCCGAGGCGCGGTGAAGTCTTGTTCATCGAAAAGTGCTCATCGTGTCACGGTGAAGATGGGCAGGGAATGGAGATTGGAGACAAGAAAGCTGGCCCGTTGTGGGGACCCGATTCGTGGAACGACGGCGCCGGCGCGGCACGCGTATATACACTCGCGGGGATGATTCGCTACTCGATGCCCTATCTTGATCCCAGTAGCCTTACGGATGAAGAAGCCCAACACATCGCTGCGTTCATCAACTCAAAATCCCGCCCACAGTTTCCGTTCAAGGAAGGAGACTACCGCACAGAGAGGATTCCAATCGACGCGGTCTATTACAAACGCTGAAGCCAGCAAAAAGCAAAGGCGAGTGCATCTCCTTGCACCCGCCTTCATCGCCACCTGATCGAAAGTCTCAACCAGCGTAACAATACGTGAACCCGTGTTCCTGAGCGCGGTTCACCGCCCACACACCGGAGGGGAGAATCACGATCCCCGGGAGCAATCCTCCCACCCAATCCTTCTTCACCTCGACGGGATCCATCTTCATCTGTTCAGCAATCATCTTGCTGTAGACAGTGAGGGCGAGGTCGCAGACACCGAAGACAACACCTCTCTTCTGCACAACCTCGAGAGCCATTTCAGGAAGCGGCAGGTCTCCTTCCTTAATGTGGGCGACAACGTTCCGGGTTGCAGGCGCTTTCGAAAGCTTGTCGTTAATCTTGAACGCTTCACCGAACTTGTATTTTTCCCAGAGCTTGTCTTCCATCGCGAACGGGATCGAGTCGTGCCGGAACACCGTAACAACTCCTAAGTCCTTGTCTTCCGTTCCTGTTCCATTGTTGCTCATGAGGAACGCCCAAGACCAGATGATGGGCATTCCTTCGTTCGGCATTGGCGAGTCAAACACTTGTTTGTGCTTTCTTCCCTTCATCTTTTTCAGCGCTGCTTCGAATTCCGTCTCCTTTGAGCCCGGCGGGTTCGCAAGCAAGTTTGTGCCGGTCGGTAGACTTGCGAGACCAAGAGTGGCAGCTCCTGCGGCAATGCTCCCAAGGAAGCCACGTCGATGGACGGTTTCTTTGAGGTTGAACATAGGGGATCCTCCTGTGATGGGTGATGAATATGTGAAAGAACTGGGATGGGAAAATGTACAGATTCGAAATGTTGAAAACAAGAGCTTTTCGGAAGTGGCAGTCTCCTAAATCTGAACAACGTCAGGCTGAGCGAAAAGAAGTGAAGTCTCCGCCAAAGGCGGCTGCGCCTCTGGCGCAGAAGCCTGTTCCGTGCATGATAATCGGGGCTTAAAGGTTGCAGGCTTACATCTCCACCCGCAACAGAAAAAGAACGATGGCCGCAACTATGCCGATTGCAAATGCCCAAAACGATGTTCTGAGTTGTTGCTGTTTCTCGTGGAGGATGTGTTCGGATAGTTGCCGGATGTCATCCGGAGAGCGGAGATTGACTTCAAACTCCTCCGTCATCATTGTCTGCAGGGCGTAGTAGAGCGAGATGAGCATGAGAGCGAGTGGAACAATGAAGAGACTCTTTTGAGGCAGCGGCATGGTCTTCGGGATGTAATCCGTGAGACCGAGGATGCCGAGGTAGATGCCCTGCACAACTCCCGCACCCGTCATGAGCGCTTTCGCTGCCTCGCGCACCGCTTCGATCGATCCTTCTACCATCTTTTTCCCCTGCTCAAGCCAGAACTCGTCGCCGGGCTCGGAGGATGGACTTTCGTAGACGCGTTCTCTCTGTTCAGGCATTGTGGCTCCCTTGTGCATTCTGTTCAAGCATCTCTCTCGTTACGATGACTTTTCCCTGTGTGCATTCTCTGCACGACAGCACAACGCGTTCAGGAAGGACGACGGGCGGTTGAGTTGTCGCTCTCAAGACGATATCCTTCTTCAATGCTTTCTCCAGATCAACCTCATTGACGTGCTTCCCCGGCCCGTTGCATTTAATCTTGATTGTTCTTGCCATGTTGTTTCTCCGTTCTAATTACTGTTCCGGTGAATCTTTTGCTGGAGACTTCAGTTCTTCCGGCACATCCTTCCCCGTTTTCTCTTTCCATGCCTTGTCGAAGTTGTCCTCACCCCATGCTCCTCTCAACTTCTGTAGATCCTTGATTGCCAGGCTTGCATACGGAGAGTGTATCTCCGAAAAAGCAGCCAGTGCCGACAGGAAATACTTAAACGCTTCGGCATAGCTTTTTGTTTGAGCCGATAGTTGCCCGAGCTGACCCAATGACGTTGCCACGCCCGCCCGGTCACCAAGCTCTTCTTTTATTTTCAGCGACTTCTCATACTGTGCGAGCGCCTCGGCATACTCGCCTCGATCCTGATGAATGATCCCGATCTGGTGCAGCGAGCCAGCCACGCCCGCCCGGTCACCAAGCTCTTCTTTGATCTTCAGCGACTTCTCATACTGTGCGAGCG
>CAYHRX010000186.1:0-6547 GCA_964359075.1 uncultured Chitinophagales bacterium | reverse complement strand
AGGCCGTTCCGGAACCAGGCGGATTTCAAATCGTTCCCATCGGGACACACAACAACGGCGTTTGCGCTTTCGGCGGTGCTTGCTGCGCGGATCAGGAATCCGTGGGCTTCGGTCGCACTGTACGGAACGGCGACTGCGGCTTCTGTCTCACGCATGTACTCACGCAGTCACTGGCTCTCGGATGTTGTATTCGCTGCCGCATACACAACGGCGGTTGCCCACTCGATTGTGAAGTGGTTCGAGCGTCAAGAAGGTGTTGCGGCAGAAGAGTCTCATTCGATCCGTATTGTTCCCACGGCCACCGGGATAGCCCTGGTGTGGAGCTTCTAACAGGCTGTTGAAAAACCGAGCCTCACAGTCATTGCGATCCCGACCAAGAACGTCGGGACTCGCAATGACCAGTGAGAGAGTTTTCCATCACCCTGCTAAGCGCGGCGTGTCAAGGTTTCTTGCATTTCACAACACATCGGATACACGACACCGGACTATGGACGCTCTCGCCACATCACCACCGTTTGACTTCGAGGCGGCACGCAAGAATCTCCTCGGGCAATTCCCCGCCCGTAAGCGTTTCATGAACAGAGAGCTGAGCTGGCTGGACTTCAACAACCGTGTGCTTGAAGAAGCGCTCGACCCGACCATCCCGGTGCTCGAGCGGCTGAAGTTTCTCGCGATCTTCGCCTCCAACCTCGATGAGTTCTTCATGGTTCGCGTGGCGTTTGTGCGGCGGGCGATGGAAGCCGGACTGAAACGGCGCGGGGCCGATGGTCTCCGTGCTGCCGATGTAATGGAGAGAATCGCTGAGCGCGTCCACGAGGCTCACGAGAGCATTGGCCGGTGCTATCGTGAATCGATCCTTCCGGCACTAGAGGCTGCTGGTGTCCGGATCGTGTCGGACTTGAATGCATCGAAAGAGCAGCGTGAGTTTGCACTCCGACATTTCAAATCCAACCTACAAGCTCTTCTCACGCCTATCGTTCTCGACGTCACACATCCATTCCCTGAGCTTGAGAACCAGGCGCTGTACTTTGTGATTGAGTTGAAGCGGACCGGCACAAAGGCAAACGGAATCGTCCTCCTGCGTATCCCGACCCATGTCGTGACACGGTTTGTACGCATCCCTGCATCTGATAACACAGCCTCAGTAATGATGGTTGATGACATCATCCGATTGTCGTTGCCCGAACTGTTTTCCGCCGACGAGGTTCTGGAGTGCTACCAGGTCAAGATCGTCAGAGACAGTGAGCTTGAACTTGACGAAGTCGGGTCGGTGGATTTGTTGAAGAGCATCGTGCGTGGTCTGGAGCGACGCAAGCGAGGACCAACGACACGATTCCTGTACGACCCCGCAATGCCCGTCTATATCATTAAGAGATTCGCCAAGCACTTGAAGCTGCACCGCAAGAACATGTTCCCCGGGGCTCGCTACCATTCGTTCTCCGACATGATGCAAGTCCCATCCGTTGTCGAGCGCCCCGACCTGATGTACCCGCCCATGCCACCGATCAATGTTGCTGCTCTTGAGTCGGCAAAGACCATCATCGACGTTGTGCGCCGGCAGGATGTTCTTCTCCATCATCCCTACCAGAACTTCTCCTACGTTGCACGCTTCTTTGAGGAAGCCGCCGCTGACGACGCCACACTTGAGATGAAAGCAACGCTCTACCGTGTTTCAAGTGACTCACGCATTGCTGCCGCTCTTGCTCGTGCAGCACGCAACGGAAAGAAGGTGACGGTGCTGGTTGAGCTGAAGGCCCGGTTCGACGAGGAGCGGAACATCGGCTGGGCGCACGCACTGGCGGAATCTGGAGCTACGGTGATCTACGGTGTGAAAGGACTAAAAACCCACTGCAAGATGGTGCTTGTAGTCAGGAAGGAAGACGGTGGACTCCGGCGCTACTGCCATCTCAGTACTGGCAATTATAATGACCGCACAGCCCGCCTCTACTGTGACATTGGGCTGCTCACAGCTCAGCCTGAGATCACGGATGATGTCGCGCATATCTTCAACCGATTAACTGCTGATGCACCGCTGAAGGACATCAAGCACCTCCTCGTGGCTCCTGAAACGTTGAGGTTGGAATTCACCCGCCGCATTCGACGTGAGGCTGAGAATGTACTGGCGGGAAAGCCGGGGGGAATCATTGCGAAGATGAACTCCCTTGTCGATCCGGACATTATCGACGAGCTTTACATTGCTGCCCGGGCCGGCGTTCCGATCAGGTTGATTGTCCGCGGTATCTGCTGTCTGCGGCCTGGTGTTCCAGGCTTGAGCGAGAACGTCGAAGTCACCAGCATCGTTGACAGGTTTCTTGAGCATGCCCGCATCTACCGGTTTGAGAACGGAGGACAGCCCGAGTTGTACCTTTCCAGTGCCGACTGGATGCCGCGTAATCTCAACAACCGAATAGAAGTAGCGTTCCCAGTGTTGGACGCACGAGTTGCTGCACAGGTGGAAGAAGTGTTGAGGCTCCAGCTTTCTGATACGGTGAAAGCACGCATCCTTCATCCTGACGGGTCGAATCATCGTCGGTCAGGAGCGCAAAGCGCTCGCTCACAGTTTGTCCTGTACGAACACGTGCGACCATTGAGCGTGTGAACAGTCTTGTCGATGCAATCCCTTTCGTCCCGGCTCGATTACCATCTCCAACACTATCAATGGCGAAGTCAGCATGCGCTGGGGTGTGGCGCCTCACGTGAGGCATGCTACGACGCGCTCGTCAATACTCGCCCCCAAAGTTATCTTGTCTCGCTTCTCATGAGGCTCCGTGGTATGCGCTCCCGCGGCGCGTTGAAGGACAGATTGCTGTTAAACGGCTTCACATTGCTCGAAGACTCGCCACCGGACGGCCTCATTGTGGGCCTTGTCTGTAAGCCGTGGTTGTGGACAGGAGAGGTGTCGTGCTACGGCGGTCCGGAAGAATGGCTTCTGGATAACCGGAAGGAGTTTGCCAAGATCGTGATGGTGTTAGGGACAGCGGATGCTGGACCCGGTCGCACACTCGTGTACACGGAGACTAGGGTCTTCATTGAGGATAAGGACGCCCGGAAGAGGTTCTCCCATTACTGGTGGGTGATCAAACCCTTCAGCGGATTCATGCGCCTGTCGTGGCTGCGGACTGCGAAGCGACACGCTGAGCGCCGATCGGCGTAACCGATACTTATATATGTGTGCAATCTTCACGTCGAGGGTCTCATCCCAGCAACTGGGATCTTTTCATCTCGGCGAATACGCTCCGTACTGAGGACGGTAGCATTTCAACACCGGCCACGGACTTTCCCGGCCTTCATCCGGCAGTAGTACACACCGCTCGTCATATCACGGGCATTCCACGCATCGTCATCTCTCCCGGGTTGCTTTGTTCACCATTTGGATAGTTCTATTCTAGCGAGAACCCCGCCGGCACCTGTAAGAATGAGAGTTTCGACGCCAACGACAAAAATGTGTTGCCACGCTTGATACTACGACAAAAATGTCGTACCATATTAGTGGCCCCAATGAGCCGTTAATCCCAACCCAAGTCGAGAGAGGTTCCGTCATGACCCGCATTGAGCGTCTTTCTACATTGTCGTCCGACGTCTGTTGTGTGTGCGATCGTCCATTGAGTGTGCAGGATGTTGATGAGTTTCATGGTGTGGCGGACGAGAGTCTGCATGGTGTTCTGTTTTGCCATGCGTGCATGGAAGAGGAACTGGTGCTCTGCCGCGAGTGTTCCTGTCGGTACACCGCTGATGGACTGTGCGGCGAATGCGCGGCGAGAGAGTACGCGCTGGCGGTGTAAAAACAATTTTCCTTGTGCCCTGGTGTCTTGGTGGTGAAAATACCATGCGAACCATCTTCCTTCTGGATATTGACTGCTTCTTCGCCTCCGTGGAGATGGCGCTCCATCCGGAGCTGAGAGGTAAACCATTATGCATCGGCGGACGCCGGGGTGAGCGCGGCATCGTGGCCTGTCCGAATTACGAGGCGAGGGCATATGGAGTAAAGACTGCGATGCCGCTCCACACGGCCGAGAAGCTTCTGCCGCCGGACGCGGTGTTTATGCCGGGCAGCCACAAGCTGTACGGTGAGTATTCTGAGAAAGTCATGGACATCCTCTACGACTTCACCCCCGACATCGAACAGGTGAGCATTGACGAAGCATACGTGGACGTCACCGGCTGCCTGCACTTCTGGAGCCACGATCCCCCGCGGATGGCTCAGGCAATGAAGAATCGCATCTGGGGCGAATGCGGACTCAGCGTCTCCATCGGCATCGCGTCGAACAAAGTCTGCGCGAAGATTGCCGCCAGCCTGAAGAAGCCCAACGGACTCGTCCATGTGTTGCACGGACAGGAGAAGGAGTTCCTCGCTCCGCTGCCGATTGAAATGGTGCCGGGCATCGGCGTGAAGACAACACCGAAGCTCCACGCGCAAGGCATCTTCACCGTTGCCGATGTTCTGAATCCCAAATCCCTAATCGCAAATCTTCAATCGTGGCTTTCGCGCTATCTCACCGCCGTTGCCAACGGCCGCGACGAACAGGTGATGCAGTATGATAAAGTTGAGAAATCCATCTCACGGGATACAACCTTCTGGCACGACACGAATGACGCCTACTTCATCACCTCAACGCTCTACTACCTGACCGAGAAGTGCTGCAAGACGCTGCGGGAGAGACATCAGGTTGCGTCCACCGTTACGACGAAAGTGCGCTTCAGCAACTTTACCACAGTGCAGAAGCAAACAACATTGCACACTGCCACGGTGAACGAGGAAGACGTGTTTGGCGCAGCAGAGCGGATGCTGCATATGCTGTTGCCGCGACACTGCATGATCAGACTTGTCGGCGTGAAGGCCTCGCACCTTACCGATGCCGGTGGCACCCAACTACAGCTCGCCGTACTGCAATCAGAGAAGCGCGAGCGTCTGCACCATCGACTTGACACACTGCAGGAGAAGCACGGCTACCGCAGCATCCAGTGGGGCTTCACCTACGCGCTGCAGAAGAAGTATGAGATGTATGAAGATGGATATCGACTGCACAGCCCGGTATATGGACTGTAACCACAGATGAACACGGATTGACACAGATGGATGAGAACGAACTCAATAGAATTACAGAGAAGATCATCGGATCTGCATTTACGGTAAGCAATACGCTTGGCAGTGGATTTCTTGAGAAGGTGTACGAAAATGCACTTGTGCACGAGTTGCAAAAGACCGGTCTTCACGTGCAGCGGCAATACAGCCTGCAGGTAAAGTATGATGGAATCCTTGTTGGAGAGTATGTCGCCGATGTGTTGGTAGAGGATGCAGTGCTAGTTGAGCTCAAAGCCACGAAAGCACTCGACGAGATTCACATGGCTCAATGCCTCAATTATCTTAGAGCCAGCAGGCTGCACCTATGTCTGTTGCTGAACTTCGGGAAGCCAAAACTGGAGATCAAACGCATCGTACTATAGGCAAATTGGCCAATTATTCAATACTCAGTGTTTATCTGTGTTCATCAGTGGTTCCACATCCCTCGTTCGTCAGTTCGAAGCCGCGCCACCCGGCAAGCTCTACTGTCTCCACGGCAGCAAAGAAGTCTTCCGGCTCTCGCTCCACGCGGCGGCACATGCACTCCTCCGTGATGTACCGATCACGATAGTAGACGGCTCGAACCGGTTCGATCTCTATTATATGGCCGAGTTTGCCCGCAACCTGGCAGGCAAGCACATCTCTCGCAAGCGTATCACGCCGGAACAGTTGCTGGAGAACATCTTCATCTCCCGCGCATTCACCTGCTACCAGATGGAGGCAGTCATCACCGACCGGCTGCCGGCGTTTGTGCAGAAGAAGCACTCGCCCGTGGTGCTCATCTTCGGACTGCTCGATACGTTCTACGACGAGCAGGCGCCACTGTTCGAGGTGAAAGCAAGCGTCGAGCGGATCATCAACGCGCTCCACCAGTTGAAGCAACAGAACATCTCAGTGCTTCTGGCATCGATGGATATGAAGCTGGAGTCGAAGGAGCGCAATCAGTTGTTCCCACGCGTCGCGTCTGCAATGGATTCTGTAATGGGCGTTGTGGAGGAAGCTGAGGGAGTGCGGCTGGTTCCTGACAGCAACTTCATCATTCGACATTCAAGATTCGATATTCAATATTCACAGAGAGCACTATCAGGAGGACCGCATCATGGATAACCGGAAGTTTGATCTTGAAGATTGGCTGATCGAATTCTCAGTGCTTATCATTGGCGTCGTTGAGACCTTGCCAACCACTCGCGTTGGCAATCATATAGCCGGACAATTGCTTCGATCAGGAACTGCCGCAGCTCCAGAGTATGGTGAAGCACAAGGTGCAGAATCACGCAGGGATTTCATCCATAAGCTCAAAATCGGCCTGAAAGAACTGAGGGAAACCCGCGTATGGCTGAAACTACTCAAGCACAAGGCGATCACCCCGTCGGCTGACGTGATAGACTGTGCTCTGGCTGAGTGCGGAGAACTCACTGCCATCTTTGCATCAAGCATTTCAACAGCGAAGAAGAACCTTGGAGAAGCCGGGGGGAATATCCAATA
>CAYHRX010000185.1:4933-6586 GCA_964359075.1 uncultured Chitinophagales bacterium | reverse complement strand
AAGTGATGCCGCAAGTGATGAAGCAGCTCAAGGGTAAGGCGGATGGCAAGCTGATACAAGAGATGGTGAAGAAGCGACTTGGCGCAGGATAAGACAAAGGGTTGTTGATATCTGTGATGCAGTTCGAACACGCAGCAGCCAAACTTGAGTTTGAAAAAGTCCTTCAACGTGTCCAGCGGTATGCGGCATCGGAACCGGGGAAGGAGTTGTTAGGCTCAAGTACGTTTTCCTCCTCCGTTTCTGACATTAAGAACGAACTCTCCTGCGTTTCTGAAGTCAAGAGTCTGATCGAGTCGGAAGGATATCTTCCCATCGAGGGGATCCACTCGGTCAAAGCCTCGATCCAGAAATCGGGTGTTGAAGGAGCTGTGCTTCAGCCCCGCGAGGTTCTGCAGGTTGGGCTGACGATGAAGGCGGCGAAGACGTTGCGCGAGTTTCTGAGCAAGCAGCGAATGCAAGCGTTGCTTGTGTGGGGGATCGCCGAACCGCTGCACGTCGACAGGGTCCTCATCTACAATATTGAGCGCGCAATAGACGAATCCGGCGCAGTCAAGGCGAGTGCATCAAAAGAGTTGCAGTCGATTCGCCGGACAATCAACGAGAAGTACGATCAGCTTCGAAAGCGCCTTGAAGCGATCCTGAAGTCGGTCTCGGATCAAGGCTTCAGTCAGGACGACATCATCACGACCCGCGAGGGACGGATGGTGATACCCGTGAAGGCAGAGCACAAGAACCGTGTGCAAGGCTTCATCCACAGTGCATCGGCAAGCGGCGCAACGGTCTTCATCGAGCCGTCAGAAACACTTGAGACGAACAACGACATCCGCAGCCTGCAGTTCCAGGAGCAACGGGAAGTCGAGCGGATTCTGAAGGAGCTTACGCTGCAAATCCGAGAGCAGCGCGATCAGCTCCTGAACAACCTCAACATACTGGCCCGGCTTGATGCGCTTCATGCAAAGGCGAAGTACTCGATCGAGGTTCTCGGTGTGCAACCCCGGGTTGTTGAGTCCGGCCAGATGAAGCTTGTGCAGGCACGTCATCCTCTGTTGTTGATGTCGCACGGATACAAAGGGACTGTGCCGCTTGATCTGGACCTCGGTGCCGACTACAATACGCTCGTCATCAGCGGTCCGAATGCCGGCGGTAAGAGTGTGGCAATGAAGTGCGTGGGGCTGCTCGTGTTGATGACGCAGGCTGGACTCCACATCCCGGCATCAGACCAGGCCGTGGTGCGAGTGTTCAGGAAGCTCTTTGTGGACATCGGTGATGAGCAATCCATCGAGAATGACTTGAGCACGTTTAGCTCGCATCTGAGGAATTTGCGGGAGATTGCGGCTGGGGCTGATCGGGACAGTCTTGTTCTCATTGACGAGATCGGGTCTGGAACCGATCCGGCCGAAGGAGGGGCAATTGCGGCGGCAATGCTTGAGACTCTGACCAAACGAGACTCATCCACAATTGCTACAACACACCATGGTGCGCTCAAAGTGTTTGCTTATGAAACTGAGGGCGTCGAGAATGGTGCGATGGAGTTCGATCAGGCAACATTGACCCCCACGTACCGCTTCAAGGCGGGCATCCCCGGAAGCAGCTATGCGCTGGAAATGGCCGATCGCCTTGGACTTGACAAAGAGTTGCTCGTCCGTTCGCGGG
>CAYHRX010000185.1:0-4923 GCA_964359075.1 uncultured Chitinophagales bacterium | reverse complement strand
TCGCGGGAACTGCTTGGCCATCAGCAAACGAAACTTGAAGGACTCATTGGGGAGCTCGAAGGGTCTGCGCAGAAATACAGAACCCAACTCGAGTCGTTGGCGGAAGAGAAAGCTCGTGTCGATGACTTGGTCAGGCAATATGAAGCGAAGATCGCCGCACAGTCGAAGGAGCTGAAGGAAGTCAAACGCAAAGCGCTCGACGAAGCAAGACAGATTATTGATCGGGCCAACACTGTCATTGA
Organism: uncultured Chitinophagales bacterium; assembly: GCA_964359075.1. GTDB lineage: Bacteria > Bacteroidota > Ignavibacteria > UBA10030 > UBA6906 > UBA11986. Next base: position 4,681 of record CAYHRX010000185.1, on the reverse strand, counting down.
ACGAAGCGTGCGTGAAATCAGGGAGACGAAGGCGGATAAGGCGATGCTTAAGGAAGTGCGTCAGGAAGTTGCGGCTCTGAAGCAGGACCTGGACATGGAGCAGAGCATCGTGTCTCTCGAATCTGGCGATGCAGGGGAGAATCCAATCACCGTTGGCGGCACGGTGCAGCTCAGGAGCGGGGGGGAGGTTGGCGAAGTGAGAAGCATCTCTCCTGATCGAAAGAACGCCGTTGTTGTATTCGGAATCGTGAAGATGAAGGTGGCACTCACGGATCTGCGGGCAACGCGAGAACGGCAGAGCCAGCAGACACGTGCCGCGTTCGTTCAACCCGAACAGCCTGAACGTATCCCAACCGATATCGATCTAAGAGGGATGAATGGCGAAGAGGCGCTGCCGCTTGTTGATAAGTTCATAGATACAGCGATGCTTGCCGGCCTCCACCGCATCGATATCATACACGGCAAAGGGACCGGAGCGTTACGGAAGAAGGTCACTGAGTTCCTTACAAATCACCCGCGTGTCAAATCATTCCGTCTCGGAGAGTGGAACGAAGGAGGCGCCGGGGCTACTGTCGTTGAACTGAAACTAGACGAATGAACCAACGCAAGATCAAGAAAGTTCTCATCGCCAATCGGGGCGAGATAGCCGTTCGCATTATCCGCTCCTGTCAGGAGATGGGCATCAAGACTGTCGCAGTCTACTCAGATGTGGACCGCACGATGCCTCATGTGCTCATGGCAGATGAGGCATATCCGATTGGCTCCGCGCCATCTCGTGAGAGCTACCTCGTTATCGACAAAATCATTAAGGCCACGAAGTTATCGGGCGCTGAGGCAATTCACCCCGGCTATGGTTTCCTCTCTGAGCGGGCTGAGTTCGCACAGAGGGTGTTGGATGAGGGACTCATCTTCATCGGTCCCCGGCCTGAATCGATACGGGCGATGGGCGACAAGACAGAAGCGCGGAAGCTTGTCAGCAAAGCCGGTGTTCCAATCGTTCCCGGGACCCCGGATGCGATTGATTCCGAAGATGAGGCCAGGGCTTTTGCTGTGCGGGTTGGATTGCCGGTGTTGATCAAAGCCGCTGCTGGCGGTGGCGGGAAAGGGATGCGCATCGTCCACAAAGTGGACGAGTTTTCCTCTGCGTTCAAGGGTGCAAAGTCGGAAGCCCAGAGCGCCTTTGGCGATGCACGCGTGTATCTCGAAAAGTACCTGGAGAACCCGCGCCACATCGAGTTCCAGATTCTTGCTGATCAGTACGGCAACACGATTCATCTTGGTGAGCGTGAATGTTCGATCCAGCGCCGCCACCAGAAGCTGATTGAGGAAACACCCTCGGTGATCGTTGATGAAACTATGCGTGCAAAGATGGGTGAGACTGCGGTGAATGCGGCAAAAGCGTGTGGCTATCAGAATGCCGGAACAATTGAGTTCCTCGTGGACAAGAATAGGAATTTCTATTTCCTTGAAATGAACACTCGCTTGCAGGTGGAGCACCCCATTACAGAAATGAGGACAGGGATTGACCTTGTCTCTGCCCAACTCCGAGTTGCGATGGGAGAACGGCTTCCATGGACGCAGATGGACATTACGTTCCGAGGTCACGCTATCGAGTGTCGCATCTGTGCAGAGGATCCTCAGAACAGCTACATGCCGTCAACAGGAATCATCTCGCATCTTAGGCCTGGTCAGGGTTTTGGAGTTCGTGAGGATAGGGGAATCGATGTAGGAGGAGAGGTTTCGGTGTACTATGATCCGATGATCTCGAAACTCATCTGCTGGGGGAGTACAAGGGCAGAAGCTATTGACCGAATGAAGAGGGCATTGAAGGAGTATGAGTTGCTTGGCGTCAAAACCAACATCCCGCTGCACTTGTTTGTGCTTCAGCATCCGAGTTTCCTGAGTGGAGAGTTCGATACGCACTTCCTGCAGAACTACTTCACGGATGACAAGCTGGAGCCTGTCTCTGAGGAAGAGCGCATCTCAGCCGCGGCTGTGTGCGCTCTCGTTCATCACAGCATGCAAAAGGGGGGTGCTCAATTCCAACAACAGAGCCACGCTGCTAATCATGCTGCGAATGGCTTCAAGCCTGGTAAGTGGAAAGACCAGCGCATTGCCAACATGAGGTCGTAACATGAGCAGCTACGTCGTCACCATAAGCGGAAAGGAGTATTCAGTTGGCATCGATGCTGATGGCGTGTTGACTGTTGAGGGCAGCGATCGAGCGATTGATATCCACCGTGTGGGCAAAGATAGCTACTCTGTGTTCATTGGAAATGTATCAACCCAGATAACCCTCAAGGGGAATGGGAGCGACTATCAAGTCCTTCTTGGAAAGAATCAGGTGGATGTTCGTGTTGAAAGTGAACGGGACCGGTTGTTGAAGAAATATGCGACTGCGTCCAGCTCAACACACCAGAGATATGAAATCCACGCACCGATGCCTGCGCTTGTCGTACGAATTGAGGTTGGGGTTGGAGATGACGTGAGAGATGGTCAGGGTCTTCTCATCCTTGAGGCGATGAAAATGGAGAATGAGATCAGGTCTCATCAGAGCGGTAAGGTCAGGGAAATCTACGTGACAAAGGGGAAGGCAGTGGAGAAGGGCGAGTTATTGATGTTGCTTGAATAACCATCAGCTCCGAAGGAGTCTCAGTCATGGAAGCAACGAAAGTGCTGCATGAGCCGAATGTTGATGTCGAACTTGCGCTCGAACACGGCCTGACAGAAGAAGAGTACGGCATGATTCTTAAGATCCTGGGGCGCGTCCCGACATACACTGAATTGGGGATCTTCAGTGTAATGTGGAGCGAGCACTGTAGCTACAAGAACTCCATTGCTGTCCTCAAGACCCTGCCGCGAAGCGGTGGAAGACTCTTGGTGGGAGCAGGTGAGGAGAATGCGGGGTTGGTTGACATTGACGACGGCTTGGCGGTTGCGTTCAAGATCGAGAGCCACAATCATCCTTCCGCTGTCGAGCCGTATCAAGGAGCAGCAACGGGCGTAGGGGGAATCATGCGCGATATCTTCACTATGGGTGCTCGTCCAATCGCGGCGTTGAACTCACTTCGGTTTGGAACTCTCGACAATGAAAGGACAAGGTATCTCTTCAGGGGGGTGGTAAAAGGTATTGGCGACTATGGTAATAGCTTCGGGGTGCCTACAGTGGCGGGTGAGGTGTACTTCGACGCTTGCTACCAGGAGAACCCCCTCGTCAACGCTATGTCCGTTGGAATCGTGAAGCATGGGCAATGGGCAAGTGCCGTTGCGAACGGTCCAGGCAATCCGGTGATGATTGTGGGTTCAGCAACTGGTCGAGATGGAATCCATGGTGCGACCTTCGCCTCGGAGGAGATATCTGAGGTATCAGAATCAAAGCGCCCCTCAGTACAGGTCGGCGACCCGTTCACGGAGAAGCTGTTGTTGGAGGCTTCGCTTGAGGCAATCCGAAGCGGTTATGTTGTTGGAATCCAGGACATGGGAGCCGCAGGGATTACGTGCTCGACTTCTGAGATGAGCGCCAAGGGAAATAGCGGAATGAGTGTGAACCTAGATAAGGTTCCTGCAAGAGAAATTGGAATGAGCGCCTATGAATTGATGCTTTCCGAATCCCAAGAGCGAATGCTTGTGGTTGTGCAGAAGGGTCACGAGGAGGACGTGAGGGGGATATTTGACAAATGGGATCTTCATGCGGAGATCATCGGCGAAGTGACGGAAGGAGATAGGTTGATAGTGAGCCACCATGGCCAAGTCGTTGCAGATGTCCCAAGCAGGAGTCTGGTTCTTGGCGGCGGTGCTCCCGTGTACATCCGTGAAGCGAAAGAGCCTGACTACCTGAAGCAGACAAGAGCATTCGATCCATCTAGGCTACCAACACCAAGCGATCTGGCTTCTGTTCTCCTGCGTCTTCTTTCATCTCCGAACATTGCTAGCAAGCGTTGGGTGTATGAACAGTATGACCACATGGTGCGGACGAATAACGTTGTGCTAGGTGGAGAAGATAGTGCGGTAGTTGTTTTGAAGGAAGGAAATAAGGCGCTCTCGATGAAGACGGATTGCAATAGTCGTTATGTGTATCTCAACCCGTATCGCGGCGGAATGATCGCCGTCGCTGAGGCTGCAAGGAATGTCGTGTGTACAGGAGCCGAGCCTTTGGCAATCACGAATTGTCTTAACTTTGGGAACCCGTACAAGCCTGAGGTCTACTGGCAGTTCAGGGAGGCGGTAAGAGGAATGGGTGATGCATGTCGCGCCCTTGGAACTCCTGTGACCGGCGGAAACGTCAGTTTCTACAACGAGAGTCCAGTTACATCTGTGTACCCAACTCCCGTAGTGGGTATGTTAGGCTTAATTACGGATTTAGCACATGTTACGACTGCAAACTTCAAAGATAACGGCGATGTAATAGTTCTGCTCGGTCGGCTAGGTGGCCACGTTGGTGGCTCCGAATACCTCTCCATGCACCACGGCATTGTTGGTGGCGATGCACCTTCGCTGGACATTGCCTACGAGATATCTGTTCAACAGGCCTGCCTCAGGGCCATCCGAACAGGCATCATCAAATCGGCCCATGATTGCTCCGAGGGCGGATTGGCTGTGGCAATCACGGAGTCCTGTATCGCTGGGGGTCAACGCATGAGGGGAGCGCGAATCACTCTACCGGCTTCTGATATGCGGACTG
>CAYHRX010000184.1:0-6607 GCA_964359075.1 uncultured Chitinophagales bacterium | reverse complement strand
AAGTAAGGCAAAAGTGGAGCGGCATGTCCCGAGTATTCTCTCTGAGTGAGCCGAGCGAGGCAGCGATACGCGCTTGGGCGCAAGCACGAGGCATCCCCATTCTTGAGATTGACCCGAGCACGATTGATACGAGCAGATTCATGGGATGGTACAAGTACTGGACCCAGGTGCCGCTGTCAAACGGCAGTCTTCAGCGCTTGATAGTGGGGGACATTGATCGTAATGGTAGACCGGAAGCATACGGCACATATCGTGACTTTGCATCTCGCGATTTCGAGACGAGAACGTACGAGATAGACTCCGCGGGTAGCATTGGTTACTTATACAATTATGGTCAGCCAAGACCTGGCCTGTCTCGCTTGCTATTCGATGTTGATAGGGACTCCTTGCTTGAAGTAGTTTTCTGGTTCAACGGGTTGGTTTCAGACTACGAACAAAACGTTCCTAACGCGCTGCCTATCCAATGGAGATTTTCGCATCAAGTCTTTCAAGGCAACGCTGCTGCTGGATTCACAGGTATCTTCGTGGGTCCCCTGGATGCCGATAGCTTAACTGATTTTCTGTATCAAGGCTCAGAACCTGATTCATCCGATACAACTCGTGGAGTTGTTAAGACCTATGTCGCCGAGTATAACCCAATACTGAACAATTTCCGTCGTGTTTGGAGCCGGTCGCTCTTCGATGCTCTTGGAGGATTTGCCGTCGACGATTTTGATCTGGATGGGAGAAAAGAATTCGTCGCTTCGGACTTGTTCGGACGTGTGTATGTGGTAGAGAATACGGGTGATAATACTTACCAACTGGTGATGCGAGACAGTTTGCCGTTTGTGAACGTGTACTACCAGACATCAGGTGATGTGGATAACGATGGGAAGCCGGAGTTCTTTGTCGGGGCGGTGATGGGGGATGGGTATTGGCTGACAATGTATGAGGCAGAAGGAAATAACCAATACGTGAAGAAGCTGTTTATTCATTTTCTGTCGGGCGATCTGTTTCCAACGAACCTGACGACGGATGTTGATGGCGATGGCAAGCTCGAGCTTGCTGTCATGGCTGGACGCGATTTGTACATTCTCAAAGCGAACGCCAACGATAGCTATTACCTTTGGTATCTCAAGCGCGAAGATCGGAAGGACGCACTTGGGTTACACGACTTCAATCGGGACGGGAAAATGGATTTGATAATTAGCAAGTCTGAAGTGAATTCCCTTGGAGAACTGCACTATTATTCAGATGTATATCTTGCCTCCAGCACTGTGTACGTTGGCGAGAAGAATTCTGCTGCAATCCCAGAAAGCTTTCGGCTACGAGCGTACCCCAATCCTTTCAACCCGCAAGTAAAAATTGAATATACGTTGCCTAGCCGACAACACATAGTAATTTCGGTTTTTGACGTTCTCGGGAACGAAGTTGCAAATCTAATTGATGCTGCGGGCGAATCGGGGACAAACTTTGCGTCATGGAATGCTGAGGGGCGTGCATCAGGAGTCTATTTCGTGCGACTTCTAGCTCAAGGGAGATCATCCATTCAAAAACTAATCCTTATCCGATAGCAGGAAGGAGGTTAGAATTGATCGGTTGAACGGGCAGCAATCATATTTGCGAGCGACGGCTTGCGCCGCCGCTCGTTACAACAGCAAACGTCCACGCGGAGTAGCCTAGCTCGCTAAAGCACATGGGCTGCTCCGCTCCGTTTGCTGTTGGTAAGTTGTAAAACTAATACACAACAATCAATCACAACTTTACCAACATGGAGGTTCTATGAAAACCGCAATACACGCAGCACATAGCGCTGCGGTTCTTATTACACTGCTTGCTCTGGGCTACTGCATTTCTCACGCACAGCCGCCAAGCCTTGAAGGCATACGCGCTCTGGCCTCTAACACAAACGGAACTGTGAGCATGGCGTCGGATGGATACGGGCAACACATGGCAGTAGTTTCCGGCTCACAGGTACTCCACATCCTTATTGGCAGCGATGGTATGGAGATTTCTGGCTATACAACCACGATTGCTAACGGTAGTCAGCCCGTCATTACTGCATATAACGGTAAGCTGAGAGTAGCGATGAAAACGTCGACTCAGCAAATCAGCCTTTATCAGAGCAGCGACGGTGGCGCGTCATGGACAATAGTTGTAGGTCCGCAAAACGCGCAAAGCGACGTGTACGACATTGACTCATACACCGATTCATATGGAACTCATATTGTTTGGGCAACAGGAACAATAGGCAATGTGGAAGTGTACTACATGAGCTACAAAGATGATGGTACAGGGTGGACAAATCCGTTCATCGTAACAAATTTGCCGGCTCAAGAATACGGCTACCGCCCGAAAGTGACTACGTCGGCAATAAAAGCGCATATAGCCTTCGTCTATCTTCCCGCACTATTTACATTGCCACGCTTATACTCACGCGATTTGCGTCTGGACAACGGGCAATGGGATGGGGCTTATGTAATTTCGGTGCCTATACAGGAGGAATGGTTTTCGTCGCTGAACGTCACAACACTCAATGATTCGATATATGCCTTTATTGCAGCAAATGTAGCGACGGGAGACAACCACATGACCCAGAACTTGTATTTTGCGCAAAGGCATATGAACGACATCGCCTGGCGAAATCCTTTTATGATAACGACAACCTCGTTTGGTATCCAGGACAGCCCAATGCGGAACAGATTTGTTGCCGCAAACGGCTCTCTCTATTTCTTGACGAATTGTAATTACTATTCCGAGTCTCCTTTTACATGCTTCTACCCCAATGTTACTCTTTGGCGCTACCAGCCGGCCTCGGGGTTCAGCATTGAGTATCTCTACCAAGGTACTCTGTTCGGAAACGAGATTACTGCAGGTAGCTCTCTTCTCCTTAGCAACTGGTTTGGTGGAGTCTACGCGTTTTGGTTAGGTTATCCATATACTTACAACATGCGCCGGAAGCCGCTTGCCATCACTGAAACCATTGCCGAGCGCACACTGCTGACGGGCAACAACTGGGTGAGCGGACAAGCAGCAAACATTGCATACAACTTCACCGCCGATGCCCTTGCCAACTCCATTACAAACGTCCTTGACAACAGTTGGCTGAGTGTGAATGGGACACTGAATGCGAATGCAAACTCGCAATTCAAGTTTGGAGCGAGCGGGCGGCTGAACGTGTATGGGTCGCTCAATACGTCAGGTACTTCAGGGCAGCCCGTGCTCTTTACCAATGCAGCGCCCGGCGCACCGCGCTGGACAGGCATAACGATTGCCACGCTCACTCGCTTGAACCAACTGAACTACTGTACCATCACGAATGCTGACAAAGGGATTTATGCAAGCTATTCAAAACTCAATCTGGATCACTCATCGATCTCGAATTGCAGAATGGGTTTGGATCTCTATGGAATGGTCAGCGTAAAGTATTACTGCAACATTACAAACTCCATTATTTCGAATTGCGATGCCGGCTACCCCGGGCTCAACATAGAATCGTCGGATAAAGTCACGGTTACATCCTCTGAATTCAAACTCAACGGGGGCTGGGGTGCGAGGGTCTACAATTACGCAAATCCACGGTTCTACTTTAATCTGTTTAACTCCAATTTCTTTGGCGTAACTGTTGAAAACAACTCTAATCCAAGATTCGGCGATTATGTTGTTGGTGACGTCGGCGGCAATACGTTTCAGGGAAATACGAGCACGGCAATCATTGCGATCGGCGCGTCCCCATTCCTAGGGCTCAACACAGGAGGCGGTGTCATGGGAGGATTTAATTGCACTACCATTGGTTCACTCGGTTGTTACGTAGTTGCTCAAGACGGTTACTTAACCACTTCCCAAGTGTTTGCAGAAGAAAACTATTGGGGCGATGTCCCACCGAATCCTGCAAAGTTCTGTACGTCAGGAGGCTCTACAATTGATTGGGACTTTTGGCACAGCTCGTGCCAAGGAGACAATTTCATCACGCAGGGCGGAGGTGGTTCACCTTCGATGAGTTCGGTGGCCGATTCGCTGCTCAAGCTTGCCATGGCAAGACGTGGGGTTCGAGACTATGTTGGCGCGTTAGCTATCTATACTAACCTGATAGTGCAACGACCGAATGCACCAGAGGCGATCACCGCACTTCTCGAATTCCGGAATACGAGTAACGACTACGCAGAGTATTCGGGCAACGATACCCTTCGTCAGACGATGCGGCAATATCTACGCTCTCAAATGAACGGGCATCCCAACAGCATCTTGAGACAACTTGCAAGGAGAATGAATGCAACGGAGGTTATGCGCCAGGGAGATTCTCAGAATGCTCTAGCCGAATATCGACAAATGTTAGCAACTGCAACGACAGACGCAGAGCGGCGTGCTTGTGTATATGAATTGTTCAACATTAGTACGATGGCTCTTCATGATCGCAATTTGGCGGCACAGCACCTTGCACGCCTGCAACGTGATTGGCCGAATGACGCTGTTACCAGGATTGCCGAACTGCGTTTTACGAGCTTTCCAGAACATGCAGGACAATCTGGTGCTGGGAATGGTTCCCTCGGCAAAGATGGCGACGGTGGTTTTACAGTTCCAGTCGGTTACAGCCTCGAACAGAATTACCCGAATCCATTTAACCCGTCTACAACGATCCGCTACTCCATTCCCAAGGATGCACACGTATCTCTGGTTGTATATGATGTCCTCGGCCGCGAGGTCGTAACCATAGAATCTGGCCAGAAGGTCGCCGGTAGCTACGTCGTCAACCTTGATGCTTCACGTCTAGCCTCGGGTGTTTATGCGTACAGATTACAGGCTGATGGATTTAGCATGATACGCAAGATGGCGGTGATCAAGTAGTAATCTCATCAAGCGAACATCAATCTCAGGGCGAGCGCGGAATCGGCTCGCCCTTTCCATACATGAAGTTGCTTCGCCAAACGAAAATCCTTATGTTGAACCCGGCAAGCAGACACAGAATCTTCTATCATGTTCATCACATTCGAAGGCCTCGACTTCAGCGGCAAGTCCACACAGGCCGAGATCCTTGTTGAGAAGCTGAAGAAAAATCATCCCGTAGTCTATTTCCTCCGTGAGCCGGGCGGAACCGGGATCTCCGAACGCATCAGGGATATCCTCCTCGACAAGAAGAACCTCGCAATGAGCGATGCCGCTGAGTTGCTACTCTTCTCTGCCGCCCGGGCGCAACTCGTCAGAGAGGTGATCGTACCAGCATTGCAGAGAGGCGAGATCGTTGTGTGCGACCGGTACTACGACTCGACCACAGCATACCAGGGCTACGGACGAGGGATCGATCTCACCGCGGTACGGAACATCAACCGTCTCGCCACCGGCGGGCATGACCCGGACATCACCTTCTTTGTTGACATCCCCGTGGATGAGATCGAGCGCCGGAAGAGGAAAGCTGGGATGGCGTTCGACAGGATGGAAAGCTCGGGCCGCGAGTTCTACGAGCGCGTGCGGAGAGGGTATCGGGAGATTGCGCGACAGGAATCTCACAGGTTTATCACGATCAACGGCATGGCGAGTGTGGAGGAGATCGCGCAAGATATCTGGCAGGTTGTTGAGAAGAAGCTAACTGTAACGAGTCAATAAGATGACGGAGATGGAAGGAATGAAGCGAGTGTTTGCAGGCAAGTGGATGCGTCGGGGCGCGATAATTGCTGCGTTGGCGCTGGTGTTGATCGGCGCCGGAGGTTTCGTCGGCTCGCCGGATGGCGACTACTTCTTCAAGATCAACAAAAGCATCGATGTGTTTGGCAGGGTCTACAGAGAGATCACGATGAACTATGTGGATGAAATTGACCCGGAGAAGTTCATGGACGCCGGCATCGATGGCATGCTCGGCTCGCTCGACCCCTACACGGTGTACATTGACAAGCAGGACGGCGATGAAGTTGACCTGCTGACCACGGGCAAGTACGGTGGGATCGGCGTGACCATTGGTCAGCGGGAGGGCGCAATACAGGTGATCACAGTGATGGACGGCTATTCTGCGCAGCGGCAGGGGATCATTCCGGGCGACAAGATCATTGAAGTGGACGGCATCAGGGTTGGCAACAAGAAGCCGGATGAGGTACGAGCGCTTACGCGTGGTGAGCCGGGGACCGAAACACACGTGACCATCGAGCGTGAAGGAGAAAAGGCGCAGCTGCAATTTGTGCTGATCCGTGAAGAGATCCAGTTGAAGAATGTCACCTACTACAACCTGCTGCCCGATGGCATCGGCTATATTCGTCTGGAGCGGTTTTCCAGGAAGGCCGGCGACGAGGTTCGGCAGGCAGTCAAGGAGATCAAGCTGAAGGGTGAAGTGAAGGGCATAGTCCTCGATCTCCGCGGCAATCCGGGCGGGCTGCTCGAATCGGCGGTGGATGTTGCGAGCAAGTTTGTGCCCCGCGGCAGCCTCATTGTCAGCACCAAAGGGCGGCGGAATGAAGCCGACAAGCAATACACTTCCGTTGAGGAGCCTCTGCTGCCGACCCCGCCGATGGTTGTGTTGACAGACCGCAGCAGCGCCAGTGCGAGCGAGATTGTCTCCGGTGCACTGCAAGACCTCGACCGTGCGCTGATTGTTGGGCAGCGAACATTTGGCAAAGGCCTCGTGCAGACAGTGCTACCGCTG
>CAYHRX010000183.1:5938-6686 GCA_964359075.1 uncultured Chitinophagales bacterium | reverse complement strand
GCTACCCTCTTTGGGTGAACAACAGTCCATTGTAGATCATCTTGACTCTTTTCAGTCGAGGCTCGATGGTTTGAGATGCTTGCAGTCTGAAACCGAAGCCGAACTTGCGAAGTTCACTCCCGCCCTATTGGCCAAGGCGTTTCGGGGGGAGCTGCAAGCATGGTTGTTTGAGGGGGGTGGTTTTTGTAGGACGTTTTCGTTATACTCTCAGTGAATCCCAACCAGCATAAGGAGGCACCATGTCTGACAAAGACAAGAAGCTGGAAGAGTCTTACAAAGAACTCGTGAAAAGAGCAGAGGAAGCAAGACCTGGCATTAACGATCTGCTGAGCTTGTATGGAGAACTCCAGAGCAGTTTGAAAGCAAGCCAGGACTACCTGAACCTCTTCAACCGCTCTTACGCAACAACGAACTCCAACAACACCACACGGTGACCTGCGCTGAATGCCAACCTGGGGACAAATACTCCAAGAGTTGCAGGCAGAGCAGCAGAAAACCAACCAACTCCCCTACGATACCATCCGCCGTAGGTATGTTGCGGCATTGCACGGCTACACGAAACGCAACACCATCCTCTATGCAACAAAGTGGACTCAGAGCGCTGAGGCCAAACCTGAGGCAATCAGTATTACTGAGGAAGATGTCCAAGGGCTGATGGAAGTCATTTATGAGTTGAAGACTCCCGAACTCGATCTGATTCTTCACAGTCCCGGCGGTTCCGCCGAACTTGAACCTGTGTCGGCGCTAT
>CAYHRX010000183.1:0-5928 GCA_964359075.1 uncultured Chitinophagales bacterium | reverse complement strand
CGGTTCCGCCGAAGCGACCGAGGCAATTGTTACGTATCTCCGATCCAAGTTCAACGACATACGAGCGATCATTCCCCACGCTGCCATGTCCGCAGCAACCATGCTGGCGTGTTCGGCAAACCGGATTGTCATGGGCAAGCACTCGTTCCTCGGACCAATTGATCCTCAGTTCATTCTGCAGACGCCTCTGGGCATTCAGGTAGTACCTGCTCAGGCGATCCTCGATCAATTCCGAAAAGCCCAGAGCGAATGCAAAGATCCTCAGATGTTGAATTCATGGCTGCCCATTCTCAGCCAGTATGGGCCGGCATTGCTTGTGCAATGCAATAATGCCATTGAACTTTCACAGGAACTTGTGACAACGTGGCTTCACAACTACATGTTCGGCGGTTTGTCACCGAATCCTTCAAAGAGCATTGCCGACAAGCTTTCCAATCACGGTGATTTCAAGAGTCACAGCAGGCACATCTCTTTGTCAGCCGCACAAGGTATGGGACTGCTGGTTACTCCGCTGGAGAATGATCACAGGTTCCAAGAACATGTGTTGTCCGTCTTTCACGTAACTATGCACACCTTCTCCGCAACCCCGGCTGTAAAGATAATCGAGAACCATCTTGGCCGTGCATTCATCAAGATGCAACAGCAGATCCTGATTCCTCAGCCAGTGGCACCCCGACCGCCGACGCCGAAACCTTAAGCCACAACCAATGGTCTAGCGCATGATAGTCAACGTCCAATCTGTCGTCGGTCCGATTTGCGTCACTCTTGACGATGGGGAAGAAGTCCATCGCCGGATCCTCCCGCAATTGCTGAATGGCAATCGGGTTCATCTGGATTTCTTGGGTGTACAAATCGTAGCCGCTCCATTTCTTAATGCTGCGGTTGGTCGACTGCTCAAGGAAATCAGGCCCGAGCGCTTCAACCGGTTGTTGAACGTTTCCAACCTTGACAATGTTGGCCAGAGCGTCCTCAAGAGAGTGATTGAGAACTCTATGGAGTACTACTCCAACACGACTCTCCGTGTCGCAGTGGACGAGGTCTTGAGCGAAGAGGCCGAACCGTAATATGGCAGTCCAGGCGAACCAGCCGCTTTCCACAAGGGGTACGAACATAGCTTACAGGCGGAGCGACGATGGGTCGTTGCAGAAATCCAATCCGCTTGGGCGCAGATCAAATCAATTGCTCAGCCGCTTGATGTGTTAATCGACGACGCTGCCACAATCTCCGCTGTAAGCAACTTCAGCACCCATCCTCTTGACGGCTACGATCTGTTCATGATCGAGGCAATAAGGAAAGCCGGAGTGGTTCAAGTTATTACGGACGATAGGGACTATACGGCAATCGCTGGCATATAGATGTTTACAAGCAATCAGGGGGTCATAAACGCTGCAAAACAACAAGGGAAGATAATAACTCGCTGAGCCGCGATTTCCCCCCTTGACGGGCATTTCCCTTTTCCCTATCCTATCACGGCACATCAAACCTCACTCATGACATCCGACCACTTCGATCTGGCCCTCGCCTGGGACTGGGAACACGATGCAGAGTTCGTCCATGTACTCGAATCCCAGATCCACGCGCACCGGCTGCTCTTCTATTCCATCTCTCACAACAACCTGCACGAGACACTGAAGAGATTGCACAAGGGCAACCTCGCCTTCGGGGCGTTCCTCGACCGCGCATCGGACGCGGATGAGAGTTTCATCCCTCTGGCAAAGCACATCAAGAAATCATCTGTGCTCTACCTGAACCACCCTGACGCGGTTCACAATGCTATCGACAAGGCAACGATGCATCTGGAGTTCATTACCAAGGGCATCCATGTTCCCTTCACCATTATCATCTCGCCATACAACAAAAAGACGGACGTCGAGTTAAGCCTGAGTGACCTCGCGAGGCTTGGCCGCCCGTTTATCATCAAACCGGCGAACACTACAGGCGGTGGGATCGGCGTCATCCTCGGAGCCGAAACCCTGAAAGACGTCATCGAACACCGGCAGCACCACAAGAACGACAAATACCTGTTGCAGGAGAAGATCACACCTATCCTGTTCGATGGACGGAAAGCGTGGTTCCGGGTGTTGTGCGTCTCCGGAGCGGTCATTCCTTGTTGGTGGGACGACGAGACGCACATCTACGGGATGGTCACATCGGCTGATGTGGCAGCGTTCGGCCTGCAACCGCTCATCACCATTACGAAGAAGATCTGGGAGGTTTGCAGGCTGGACTTCTTCTCTACCGAGATTGCTGTTACTGCCGAAGAGAAGTTCGTGGTTGTTGACTATGTCAACGACATCTGCGATATGCGGCTGCAGTCGAAGCACGCAGACGGCGTGCCCGATATGGTGGTGAATGAGATTTGCAGCCATATCGCACGCCAAGTGAAGTCATGAGGCGGTAGCATTTCGCCGCCTCTGCTTGACATTACGCACGTGGTTTGATACATTTGTTGCAACATCAAGCACACGCCTGCGCAACGGGTCGATAGACCGGCAGGCATCAGCCACCACCGAAGGAGGAAGTCCCCGATGAATCCACTCAACGCGATTTGCAGATTCATCAGCATTGGTATCTTTGCATTAGTGCTGTATGGTTGTGGGACGGTACCAGAGACCACGTCGGATACCTGGGAGTCAGGCCCGCCCGTTTCAATGACTGCACGACTTGAGTACCGCGTGGATAGCCTGATGAATGAGAACCGCCGCTTGCACCAGCAGGTTGAAGCGCTTGCAACAGAGAACCGCAACCTCACTGCACGCAACGCAGAGCTGGAAACCCGTCTGAATGAAACGGCAACAACACCGCCAACTGAGACAACGACGCCTTCAGCAACAAGCGATGCATCGGCAGGATATGCGGGGGCTCTCGCTGCCTACAGAAAACGCGATTTTGCCGGCGCATCCCAGCAGTTCGAAACGCTGCTTAGCAGCAACATCCGCGAGGACCTCGCCGACAACTGCCACTACTGGATCGGTGAGTCGTACTACGGGATGAGAAAGTACAAGGAGGCCATCAGCCATTTCAGGATGGCTCTGGACTACAAGAGGTCGGAAAAGAAGGATGATGCCCAGCTCATGATCGGCAACGCAAGCGCGGCAATGGGCGACAAGGCAGGAGCAAAAGAAGCGTACAATAAGCTGATCACATCGTACCCGGTAAGTCCGCTCGTCCCGAAGGCAAAGGAGAAGCTGGCGAGGATGAGGTGACAAAGTCATTCTGAGCGGCGCATTGGCGCACAATGGAAAACCCCGGTTGCGAGATCGGGGTTTTTGCTTTCTCTCCACTCATGCCTTATCTCTTCCCTGCCAGGAACTCCTCCACAATCTTCACATCCTCAGAGCTGCCGATGAACAATGGCGAGCGTTGGTGAAGTCTCTCCGGCACGATGTCGAGGATTCTCCGCTTCCCGTCCGATGCAGCACCACCGGACTGCTCAACAAGGTATGCAAGCGGATTGCTCTCATACATCAGTCGCAGCTTGCCGTTCGGGTTCTTTGTGTCGCCGGGATAGCAGTAGATGCCGCCGTACAGGAGGGTGCGATGGAAATCTGCAACCAGCGATCCGATATAGCGTCCCGAGTACGGACGTCCCTCTTCTTTGCAGTCGCTTTTCAGATACTCGATGTAGCGCCGCATATTCGGTTCCCATTTGTTGTAGTTCCCCTCATTCACCGCGTAGATTGCACCGCGCTTCGGTATGCGCATGTTCTCATGGGAGAGGAGAAACTCACCAACGGTCGGATCAAGCGTGAAGCCGTGCACGCCATGTCCGGTGGAATACACAAACATCATGCTCGAGCTGAACAGAACGTATCCCGCCGCAACCTGTTTGCACCCAGGCTGAAGCACATCCTCCATTGCTCCTTTTCCCGATCCCGTAACTCGCTTGAACACAGAGAAAATTGTTCCCACGGTAATATTCGCATCGATGTTCCCCGACCCGTCGAGAGGATCGTAGATCAAGACATACTTGCCATGCCGGTAGTGGTCAGGGATGTGCAGCAAGCCTTCGTTCTCTTCCGAGGCCATCACGCACAGATGCCCACCGTGGTCCATCGCCCGGTAGATCGTTTCGTCTGCAAACTCATCCAGCTTCTTCACTTCATCGCCGCTGACGTTCAGATGGTCGGTTTTGCCGAGGATGTTCACGAGTCCGGCTTTCGTCACTTCACGCCACACAAGCTTCGCCGCAAGCGAGAGGCTGTGCAGCAAGCCGGAGAACTCTCCCGTGGCGTCCGGATGCGCTTCTTCACCTTCCATGATGTGGCGTTCCAATGTCATGAACTTCGAGATAGCTGCGGTGCGAGGTTGTTCCATATCCGTTCCTTATGTTAAACCTTCGTAGTGGGTCACTGAAGGATTGTCGATGAACTGGGGGCGTTCGACAAGCCGTGGATAGAACAGGGGGAATGCTGGGGAGAATCTAAAGAAAGGGGAGAAAAGGTGCAAGGAAGAAGTTGGTGGGTGTGATCTACACCGCCTGTCCAACCTCCTGCTCCTTGTACTGCAGTTGATACAACTTGTGGTAAATCCCACCGTGCGCGAGAAGCTCCTGGTGTGTGCCCATCTCGCGGATCTCACCTTTGTGCATTACGATGATCTTGCTTGCGTTCTGGATGGTCGAGAGCCGGTGGGCAATAACAATGGATGTGCGGCCGTGAAGGAGCTCTTTGATGGCGCTCTGGATCAGAAGCTCTGTCTCAGTGTCGACACTCGATGTTGCCTCATCGAGAACGAGGATCTTCGGGTTGTACGCGAGGGCGCGGGCGAAGGAGATCAGCTGCTTCTGTCCAACGGATAACGTCGCACCGCGCTCCTTTACCTCCTCCACGTACCTGCCAGGAAGTCGCTCGATGAACCTGTCGGCGCCAACAACGCGGGCGGCAGCTTCGATTCGGTCATCGGAGATTGTGTCATCGCCCAACCCGATGTTAGACTTGATGTCGCCGGAAAAGAGGAACACATCCTGCAACACCACGGCAATATGCTTGCGCAGATCGGCCTGACGTACGCGCTTGATATTCACGCCATCCACGAGGATGTCGCCTTTCTGGATATCATAGAACCGCGCAAGCAGACTGATGATCGTGGTCTTCCCGGCACCGGTATGACCGACGAATGCCGCAGTCTCTCCCGCGCTGATCTTGAATGAGACATCCTTCAGCACCCACTCAGTGTCTGCATCGCCGATCCCAACGTTGTAGGCGAACCAGACATTGCGGAACTCGATCTCACCGCGCACTGCCGGAAGCTCGGCCGGCATGGGCGGATCATGAATGGAGGTTGTGTCATCGAGCAGCTTGAACACCCGCTCCGACGACGCCATCGCCGTCTGCATGATGTTGTACTTCTCAGAGAGGTCACGGATGGGACGCCAGAACATCTCATTGAATTGCAGGAACGCCATCACTGTGCCGATCGTGATACCGTCGCCGAGCACATCCCTGCCCGCCCACCAGATGATGAGGCCAATGGCAATTGCCCCAATGAGATCCACGCCCGGAAAGAACACTGCATAGTAGAAGATCGACTTGATATTCGCATCCCGGTGCAACGCGTTGATCTCATCGAACTTTCTGAATGACTTCTCCTCGCGATTGAACACCTGGTCCACCATCATGCCGGTGATGTGTTCCTGCATAAATGTGTTGATGCGGGCAATTTGCAGACGGACTTCCCGGTAGGCCTCACGGGCCTTCTTGCGGAAGAGGAACGTCCCGTAGAACAACAACGGCAGCACACTAAGAGAGACGAGCGCAAGCTCCCAGGCCATCGAGAACATGAACCAAAGAATGCCGATGATCGTGAATACATCGCTGAAGACCATGACGATACCGGAGGAGAACATCTCGTTCAGGACTTCGATGTCATTGGTGACGCGAGTAATGAGTCTGCCAATGGGGTTCTTGTCGAAGAACTTCAATCCCC
>CAYHRX010000182.1:0-6701 GCA_964359075.1 uncultured Chitinophagales bacterium | reverse complement strand
TGCAAGCTGGAGCGTTTGCGGCGATGTACTCACAAACGTGCCCCCTTGGAGTCTAAATATGTCATTTGTCGATTCAACGCCTGGAGTCTCCGCCATGTTCTCGCGCGTCACGGTGCGACGGGTCGACGTGACATCTTTCTGCACCATCTTACGCTCCGCCGTGACTTCCACTGTTGGCCCCTCGATGACTTTCGATTCCAGTTGTATGTTGATCGTCGTCGTCAGGTCCACTTGCACCTTCACATCTTTGATGCGAATCGGATGATGGGCCACAGAAGAGATCTCGAGACTATACAATCCGGGAGGAAGCCTCAGGATGTAATACCGGCCATCGACATCAGACGCCGCACCAAGTAGTGTGCCGCTCACTTTCACATTTACTCCCTCCAACAGCTCACCCGTCTGCTTGTCCTTGATGACCCCGGCGATCTTTCCAGTGTTGCCCGCATGAAGCAAGCCGTTGAAGAGAAGGAAGAGAACGCAGAGGGTTGTGCAGAGGCCAGCGGTATTTGCAAGAGGTTTCATACCTACACTCCCATACGCTGGAGGATTTCCCGTGCCAGCGTTCGTGCATCATTGCCGTTAATAAAGAAAATCGGGAAGCCGAGCACTGCGACATCGAAGCTCGTCCCGTAGTAGATGATCCCGCAGGTCTGACCCCGGTACTGAAAGTACGTGCTGTTCGGCGCATTTTGGTAGATGTACATCTTCTTTGCAAATCCACCGATGGCTTGTTCGGACATGAAATTGATTTGCGCCAGCTTGCCATTGAAAGGGAATATGTCCAGCAGTTTCAGTGAATCCACACGGATGCTGCTGAAGCCGCTGAAGCCCTCGCCGCCAATGAAGTCCCCATCGAGCACTGTCTCGTCAGCCCGCGTGATGTGGAGGTAGTCATAGACGAATGAGCCCGGCTCGAACCCCACCGGGAATCGCTGCGTCCAGGCAAACGACTTGAGAATCCTCCACCCGCTCATGACGAACTTCCCGCCGACATTCAAATAGTCCTTGATGACGTCGGTATGATTGGGGAGCCGGTGGACAGTCGCGTCACTTGTCGGTCTATCATCGGCATGCCAGATGATGAGCTTGTATTGTCCAAGAATATCCTTCGACGGCAGAGTCCGGTTGCGCCCGTAGTAATCCCACGAATCATTCGTTCCAAACAGACTTGCATAGAAGCTATCCACTCTTGCATCGGTGTAGGTCCGTAACTCATAGGGGAAATTCTGTTCTTGCGTTTCATCGATGATGAGGATGCGGTTTGTGAATGTCGGCCTCACCAGTCGTATCGTTACCGAATCACCGACAGGGTCAACAAGATTCGTGTTGTCGCGAGAAGTCACTTTGAGTACATGAGCACCGGCCAGCGGAGGCTTGAATGCAGACGGAGGGATAGAAACGGTTGTATCTGTTGTCCACGTTATCGCCAAGCCGTCTACCGACCATCCGAATTCCACAAGTTCCCCGTCTGGATCGCGCCCGGTGTAGGTAAGCTCAATTCCCCTCCACCAATCAGTTATCTGCTCGATAACGAAGAGCTCGGTGTTGTTCCTCGGTGAGACAAGCTGCGTCCGTGGAGGAATTGCTTGATCGGTGTAGAAACGCTTCTCGGCGGGGGTAGGATCAACGGCTCCATCATTATCAACTGCCCGCACCTGGAACACCTGGTAGTTCAGAAGGTCGCTCGACTCAAATGCTATCGTCAAGCTCGTTTCCGTCGTGCTCTTCCAATCGTGAACCACGGAATCACCGGCACGGACGTGGTACGTGACATAGCGATACTGATAGCTGGCGATGTAGCCATCGTTATCTTCACCATCCCAATGAAGCGTGACCAACGCGAACAGTGTGTCGCCGCTCTTGGGGATGTTGGCTACAGTTGTGTTGGGAGGGGTATTCTGATTCGGCGGTGACGTCGCCTTCTCACAGGATGGCAAGAAGAGCAATGCAAGACCACCTATGAGAACGCCTGCAACAGCTAAGAGCCTCTTCATGTGGAGACCTCGTACGAATTCAGTAACTGATGTTGCGCAAAACTGTGTATTCCTTATGCAACTGGTTTTTAGAAGCGCAGTCGAAAAGCTCAACCGCAGAGAACGCTGAGATCGCAGAGAAGAAAATATCTTTTATGTGTTTTCAATTTCAAATTATTTCCTCCGCGTTCTCTGCACCCTCTGCGGTTAGATTCTTTTTGCCGAGTTTTCGACCTACTGACGAACGCCAAGCACTCTCATCTTGCGTTCAAAGTAATACAGATCGCGATACCGTATGAGGGACCGGAGCGGATCGATCTGCAGCATTATTTCAGTGACTCTGTTCTCGGACACCTGAAACCCGATATCGAAATCAAGGAGCAGAGGATCATCGGGCCGGAGTTGAAGCTGGATCGGCGCCACATCCCGGAACTTGAGAAGCGTCGCTGTGACGCCAACCTGGAGCTTCGTGTAGTCCCCCGGCGGAACGTACGATTCATAAACGACGTACGTTTTGTACGTCCCGATGTCTCTCTTCAACACGTTGTACGTTATGTCTTCCGCCCGGTAGCTTGTCACGCTTCGAAAGAGGGTCGCAAACTTCACCCCGCTGAAAATCTTCCCTTGAAAGATCGTCACCCCCATGCTATCCCGATCAGTCACTCTCACTGTGTCAGTCAGAATGAGTATTGTGGTGTCGGCAGGATTTGCTTGCAGGGTGACGCGGACAATGCCGGGCTGAGGAGACTCTTCGACGCCGGTGCTACAGGAGAGAAGGCCGGTAGCAAGCACAGCGACGACTAGTATCGAAAATGATCTTCGTCCCATATTAGGTGTAGTCATATGGATTTCTGGTTGGGCACATCCTTCTCTCGTTATGACCTTGTCGTAGCAGGGGCGTTCCCTGCTGGTTCGCCGGAATGAAACGCCCCCACGTGAACCATCGAACGTCACTTCAGGAACATCATCTTTCGCACCGCTGTGAACTTCTCCGTCTCCAGCCGGTAGAAGTACACACCGCTTGCCACACTCTTGCCTGACTCGTTCGCGCCATTCCACACCACACGGTGCTCACCAGCGTGCATGTCATCACGTACTAATGTCTTGATCTTTTGACCAAGCAAGTCATATACAACGAGCGAGACTTTTGTTGCGTTCGGCAGCGCAAACCGGATCTCCGTAGTCGGATTGAACGGGTTAGGATAGTTCTGTTCCAACGCGAACTGCGTCGGCACTTCGCTGCCGTTGTCGCCAACATCGGAGACAATGCCAAGCGCCGCGTAGTTGTAAATTTTCACGTTGTCGATCTTACCGCGGAAATGAGGAATAAAGTCCCACGGCTGTCCGTCGCTTGAAGCCTTTCCAATCCGCAGCAGCCCCGCACCTCGTCTCGGTCTCGAAGCAGACGCAGTGAGCCGTTGCAACGGCTGGTTGTTCGCATTACGTACCTCGAAGGCTGCGGTCGTGGCATTCCGCTCAAACATGTAGCGGAACCAAGCCCGGGGCTGCAATGTAACGCTATCGAGCCTCTGCTCAAACTGCGCGTCGGCAGAATCGAGCCAGTAACGTGCACTAGGCCGAAACGTACCGCCAACGTTGCGGATGCCCAGCTCGTAGTTGTTGTGGTACCAGTCATCGGCAGGTGTGCCGTCTTGGTTTCCACCTTCCTTATTAAGGATGCGGGTTGCGTGAATCAGCGTATCGGGCTTGACCCAGAAATCAACTGCAAACTGCTCGGCGGCAAGGAACGGCGAATTGAATTGCACGTGTGTCGAGTCTCGGTCGAAATAGATAGAGCGTGCCCCCACCTTTGCATCGGTCGAGTACGTGGGAGTGTTGTTGGGGAACGTACCGACATTACGATAGATGGAGCTATCGAACGGTGCGCCGGATGTCTGCTCGAACGCGAGGTGCATGGTCTGGGTGTTCGGTGTGTAGATGCCGAATGTGAAGTATGTCGAGTCGAGCTCCGCCGTCGCGGGGATGGTTGCGCGTAGTCCGCCATTGTCTACCGCATAGACGTAGTAGTTGATGATCGACCCCACGGGTCGTTGGGGGATGCTGCCCGAGTAGATGTCGTTGGGGCCCGCCGTCATCGTGACCTCGTTCCATCCGGTGCCGGCGTTGTACCTGATCCTTGCACTCGTAATTGAACCACCCACCGAGAAGGCTTGAATCTTAGCACTCACCGGATACGAGGTCGCTGACGACGGCTGGTTCGGCAACTGCGTCACCTGCGTGATGATGGGTGGAACCCGGAAGTTGCGAACCTTGTTGCTGACCCGGATTTCATCCACAAATCCATCCAACCATGAGTCGTTGCCGCCGCCCGCGAAACCAATGTACACCGGCTGGCTGGTCGTGATGGGAGGATTATCCAGGATCGGATCATACGCGCTCGTCGCAAACGCGGTCAGTTGACGCTGCGCATTGTGTACCATCGTGATCACGATGTTTCTCGTCGTATCGCGAATGAATGTCAGATGATACCATGACCCCGGCATCATAGAGTTTGTGGGAGAGTTCGCTTGCGGCCAACGGTCCGCGCCAGCAACATTATAGCCGCACGAGAAGCCCCGCCAACTTCCCCACATTTCCACAAAGTAGTTGGGTCTCCAGAATACAGCATCACCCGTTTTGATGATGAGACGCGGCACCCAGCGGTGATCTCCCGATCCGGTGCCGAACGTGAATATGTTGATCCAGCCTTCGATTGTCCAGTTCCCGACAAGATCGAGCGTCGACGAATCCGCAACGGTAACATGTGCCGAATCTGATGTTGCATCGTTTACGAGTCGTAGGCACAGACCGAGACCGAGACCGCTGTTGGACAGATAAGCAAGCGCACCGGGTCTGCCGTGGCCTACGCCATTTGCCGATCTCCCCACGTTATTCAAGTTGCCATCAAAGTGCATCAATAGCATCGTGTTGCCGTCGGGTACATACGGTCCCCCCAACGAATCGTATTGCCCGTACACCGCTCCGCCTCCAAGGAGCACCAAGAGCGTGGCACCCAGCACAAAGCGCAAAGAAAGCAAAGCCTTCATTGTGGTTTCTCCTTTCGTCATGATAGTAATGGTAGAGTGAATTGTGAACAACCAAAGACAGCATGTTTGAAGATCTCTCACACCTCCCTTCTTACTTAAGTCTGCAATGACCGGATTTCCTCCTACTTCAATGCTGCAGTTCCTGGTTTGATGTTGGTAATGTAGAGCTTCACATATCCCCCCAACCGCTTGCAGTATTCATCCGAGACAATCCTGCTGAACTCCTGTACATGTGATTCCTCAACGACGTTTATGGTACAGCCGCCGAATCCTGCCCCCATCATGCGGGCACCAAGCACGCCGTGCGCCTGCGATGCAATCTCGACAAGGAGATCAAGCTCCGACGAACTCACTTGATAGTCATCGCGAAGACCAGCGTGGGATTCGAACATCTTTCTCCCGAATTCCGCGAAGTCGCCCCGTTTCAGATCGTTGCAAGCTTCGAGGACGCGCGCGTTCTCGCGGACCACATACTCGCAACGTTTGTAGACTATCGGGTCGAATTCAAGGCGATGGCGCTCAAGCATGTTCAACGAGACATCGCGAAGAGAGCGGATGCATCCACCGTGCTTCTGAAGGAGCTTAACACCGGTCTCACACTGCTGCCTCCGGACGTTGTATTCCGAGGAGGCAAGTTCACGTTTCACCTGCGTGTCGCATAGAACGATACGAAGGTCATTCCGCTCGAACGGCACGTATTCAAACTCCAACGACCGGCAATCAAGGAGCAGTAGCCGGTGTTCCTTTCCAAACAAGTTGATGAATTGATCCATGATGCCGCAGTGGACACCGACAAACTCGTTCTCGGCCTTCTGCGCAAGCTTCACAAGCGTCAGCTTGTCGATGTGGAGATTGAATATCTCATTGAGAGCGAAGGCAAGCCCCCCCTCTATTGCCGCCGATGAGGAAAGTCCTGCTGCAATCGGGATATCACCGCCGAAGACGACGTCGAAACCCTTGAGCGCCGCCCCAGCCTTCAGCAACTGGTCAACGACTCCAAGCAGATAGTTCGGCCATCTCATCTCCGATTTTTCTAGTGAGCCAAGCCTCGTCTCGAAAACCTGATTGAGGTCGGCTGAATACATCCTGCATTGGTCGTTGTTGCGCGGAGCAATTGCGAAGATGACCGCCCTGTCGATGGAGGCCGGCAGAACATATCCCTCGTTATAGTCAGTGTGCTCACCAATCAGGTTTACGCGGCCAGGCGAGCGCACCATGAGGGGTTCACCGCCAAACCGCTGGTGGAATTTCGAACGAATCGTCTGAATCATCACCCTTCAGTCCACCGTTGCCTTTCTGCTTGCAATCAACATAATTCCTCCAACCACCAGCATCATTGCACCCCACCAGATGCTCGGGTGCAGCTCAGCCAGCACCGTGCGATAGTGATTTGGGTTGAAGAAGTAGTAGATGCCCGATGCAAAGATGAGCACACCGTTGATCAGCAGCATCCATCCAACCAAATACCAAATTGGTTTCATCTTCTTTTCTTCGTGCGACATGGTTGCGGCTCCGTTCTTACCAGAAGTAGATGTTGAGAATGACAAAGACAATGAGCGACAGAATTGCGTAGAACTCCGGCTTAGAGTAGATGTGCGTGCCGGTGCCTGCTGTCTCAGGCGTGAGTCCCTTCACCAAGCCTGCCAATTCTTCGTCGGGCTTTCTCACAGTAAATAGA
>CAYHRX010000181.1:0-6726 GCA_964359075.1 uncultured Chitinophagales bacterium | reverse complement strand
TCGCTAAACGAGCTGCTTCCGGTGAAGCTCAGACGGGACAGCAGCGAGCGCCTGAGCGAATCTGACGTGTTCCATCGGGTTGAACGCCTTGCACACATAGAGAAGCGTCAACGCAAAGGCTGCCCAGCCGATGAAGAGGCGGATGGGGAGAAACGCAAGGCGGAGTCCTAGTTGAGTCCTGAAAGTTTCGGCAACGACGCTTCGGTCTACCTCTGTCGCGGTGGAAGGCAGATGATCCAGCGTTGCCTGGATGAGATGGGGATGAGTCAGCATGTAGATGCCTACGCTCACAAGAGAGAGAGCGAGGAATGTCGGAAGCCACTGTGGTGCCGCTTTAATGAGTCGAACTGCCTGCTGAGGGCGGAAGAGAATCAGGAGAAGGGTTCGCATATCATAGCCATGAGAGATGTTTCTTTTGATCCTTTGCCGAAAGAAGGTCGATGAACAGATCTTCGAGCGACCTGTACGTATCGTTTGTGAGAGTATCTTTTACTCTCGTCCTGATCTCATTCGTCTTGCACTGCAGGAGCATCTTCCCCTGATGGATGATGGCAATATCGCTGCAGAGTCGCTCAAGCGTATCCAGCACATGGGAAGTAATGAAGACCGTGGTGCCCTTCGATGCCATGAGCGATAGGCTGTCTTTGATGGCAACAGCCGCCAACGCATCGATGCCTTCAAGTGGCTCATCGAGGATGACGAGGTCGGGCTTATGGATGATGGCAGCGGCGAGGGAGACTTTCTTCTTCATCCCCGTGGAGAAACTGCCGACGGGCTCCGAGGCTTTGCTGTTGAGGTCGAAGAAGTCCAACAGTTCCCTGGCTCGTGTCTCAGTCTCCATAGGAGAGAGCCCATACATCGTTCCCACAAAACGAAGATACTCCGGGGCGGACATCCAGTCAAAGTACAGTGATTCATCCAGCACGAAGCCCACATGACGTTTGTAGGAAGTGTCACGTTCCTCGATCTCGTTGCCGAAGAGTCGCACCGAGCCTGAGTCCTTATCGCAGAGCCCCGCGATGATTCTGATGGTCGTCGTCTTGCCGGCGCCGTTCAGGCCGACGAAGCCAAAGATGGAGCCCCTTGGTATGCTGAACGAGAGGCCATCGACTGCACGGTGGCCCGACTCGTACGTCTTGGTGAGACTGGTGATCTCAAGGATGTTCACGCCGTCAGGCATATCTCAATCCTTTTCTTCGCAATGAGTTCGGCTGTTTTTGGGATCGAATAGCGCCACCAGAAGATTGAAGAAGCAGCAGAATACAGGAGACATATAATTGGGACCTCAAGCGCCTCAACAAAAACCGCGTAGGGAAGGGAGAGGAATGACATGCTAATAAGAAGTTCCACTATGCCGGCGAGGTCATCGGCCTGCCATGCTGTGCTGCGACGCGGGTGCTGTACCGATCTCATGTTGCCGACATGAATCAGTGGAAAGAACACACTCGCAATGTAGAGCACCGCGTCGCTGAATCCTTCAAGTGTCACGGGATGAGGCGAGAAGTACAGCAATGCCGCGGCAACGATAGGGGACATGATTCCCATCAGTACAATCGTTGCAACGTTCTTTGCTTTCACAACGGTTGTCCATTCCGTTGGGAACATGATGAGCGATTCAAGTTCGAGCGGTGTTCTGAACAGGATGTTGTTGAACTGCGGCTCCAGGCCGGCAAAGACCACGACGATCACGGCGATGAATGGAGAGGCCAGATGCGACCACAGAACAAGCATCACTCCGGCCAGCGTAAGTGGAACGAAATGCAGGCTCCGTGGATGCAGAAAGAATTGTCGGATCTCCATTCGAATCAACAATCGCTCTCGATGGTTCAGTAGTGTCGTGTTCACGCAAGCCTCCTGCCGATTACCAGGACAAGGAGCGTCGTGAGTACCAGCCATGCGGCGTTCGCGAGCGCTTGGCTTGTGTTGCCGACTTGTGCGGCAAGCATTCCGTTGACCGCCCACCGGATGAACGGGATTGCCGAGAGCACTGTCTCGAAGTGAAGCACGAACGAGCCGATGAACACCAAGCATAGAAGAAACGCGCACAGCACGACCGCAGTCCCCAACGGTGCGGATCGTCGCATGAGGGTCAATATCATCGTTGCAAGCAGGACTTCGATACTGATGATCATCAGGAGGAAGAGCGCAGCCGTGATGAGCGTGTGCGGGAAAGCATGTCGAAATAAGACGATGAGAAAGAAAACATTTGACGCGACAAGAGAAAACACGATCGGCCGTCGAACACTGCCAGCAACCACAAACCAAAGCCGGGCTGTTGGAGTCGTTGGGAAGACTCTGCTCTTTGCGAGTATCTCGAATGCTGCCGTGAAGAAGTTCGTTGAAGACACGACAACGTAGAGTGCACCTTCGATGAATAGGAACAATGAAAGGTAGTACCCGGAAGGGTCGTCCTTGAGGTATCGTTCGAAGGACGCGCAGAAGAAGAGATTGAGGATGGCTGCGGCGGCAGGGTAGAGCCGCGTTGTCCTGTAGTCTCCGGTCTTCATTCTCTCTGCCGAGAGAAGGGACGCTGCTGTGTGTGCGCTGGTCATTCTCGTTTCCAAGGGTTGGCAGGATAGCCCCAGTCTTCGGGAATGGGAATGCCGGGGATGGCAAGATCAGGAACCGGCGGTACAATCCACAGCGTGTTGTGCGGCAGGGTGAATTCGATCTGGAGCGTTGCCTTCATGAACGAGGTCAGGGCGCTCAGTCCATCCTTTCGCTGGCTGTCTATCAAGACATCTGCTTGCCCACACCGCTGGATCACTCTCCGCTCTTCCTTTCGTCTATCCAGAAGAGGCGTGTGCATTCTCCTTACCATCCTATTGAACTCTTGTTGAAGGCTGTCGATGTTGTTGAATGATGTGCCTGACTGCGGTTGAGCCGGTGACCAGCGTACCCCACACATGAGAGCAACAACTGCGACGATGACCGATGGATCTCTCATCTCATCTCTTTTCTCCAAGGGTCGCTTGGGAACCTCCAATCCTCTTTTATGGCAAGCTTGACCTTCTTGGTTTCGAAGATGAGTTCAGTCCCATCGTCATACCTGAAAACGATCGGAACGAAAAGGAACAGGCTGTCGACATAGCGATAGACATACACCTTGTCGTGTGGCAGGAAGAATTCGATCTGCAACTTCAGTTTCAGAAATGCCAACAGCGAGCCAAGGCTGTCGCCTCGCAACAGTTCCAGCAGAACATCTCCATACCCGTTTCTCTGAACCCGTTGTCGTGCGTGTTTGCGGCTTTCAACCTCAGGCGTCGTTACCTTTGAGAGTTCTCGTCCCAGTTGGCGTGCAAGGCTGTCCAACTGAGCTTGGGTGTAACCCATGAGGGGACTTTCATCAGATGCCAGGCAGGATTGCGAGAGGAGGAACGCTGCGGGCACAAGAATGAGGGCAAGAGTAGGAATTCTGGTGGCGTTCATGATCTCCTCGATGAATGATAGCCAAAACAGGGCTGGGTTGCAACGAAGGCAATTGACTTTGGCTTCTGGGATAGCTATATTTATCCAGAACTTGAGTTTCGGGTCTGGAACTTCTCTGATCCAGTTGCGGTTGGTAATGATGCACGAGAGTGCTTTTTTGTTGGCTTGAAGTAAGACCTAAACGGTCGGGTATCTTTCATGGTAAGGCTGTCAAAAAGAGTAGAATATGGCTTGATCGCATTGCGTCATGTTGCAGCGCGGTCGAACGGGCATATTGTGACTGCCCGGGAGATTGCCGACGCCTACCACATTTCTCATGAGTTGGTGGCAAAAGTTCTGCAGAAGATGGCAAAGGCCGGTCTGATCGTCTCCCATCAAGGGGTGTATGGCGGCTACACACTGGCGAGGAATCCGAATGATATCACTGTCTCCCGGATCATCAACGTTATCGAAGGCACGATGCCGATGATTGCACAGTGCATGGTTGAAGGGCCGGCCAGTTGCGGCGTGTTCGACGTGTGCACAATCAAGTCCCCGCTGCAAAAGGTGCAGGCCAACATCGAGCGTGCGTTTAACAGCATGACGCTTTCGGAGATCGTGTGATGGCAGTGAAGACTCCGATATACCTCGACAACCACTCGACAACGAGCGTCGATCCTCGTGTGGTCGAGGCGATGCTGCCGTACTTCACGGAGAACTACGGCAACGCTGCGAGCAAGCACCACGAATTTGGCTGGAAGGCTGAAGCGGCAGTCGAGAATGCCCGCTCGCAGATCGCTCGCCTGATCGGAGCGGAAAGTAAGGAGATCGTCTTCACCAGCGGTGCGACTGAATCCATCAACCTTGCATTGAAGGGAATTGCGGAAGCGAACGCTTCACGCGGCAACCACGTCATCACGGCTGCAACTGAGCACAAGGCAGTGCTCGATATATGCAGGAGGTTGGAGAAGTCCGGGTTCAGCGTCACATACCTCCCTGTTGACCGAACGGGTCTCACCGATCCAAATGAAGTGAAGCAAGCCATTACGGGCAAGACGATTCTCGTGACGATCATGATGGCGAATAACGAGATCGGCACGATAGCTCCAATTGCCGAGATTGGTGCTATCTGTCGAGAAGCAGGAGTTGCCTTCCACACCGATGCGACGCAGGCGGTTGGGAAGATTCCCGTGAGCGTTGCGAGCCTCAATGTTGACCTGATGTCATTCAGCGGGCATAAGATGTACGGTCCAAAAGGAATCGGTGCGCTCTACATCCGCACGACCCGTCCACGGACGAATCTTATTTCGCAGATAGATGGTGGAGGACATGAAAGAGGATGGCGGTCTGGCACACTGAACGTTCCGGCAATTGTGGGCTTCGGCAAAGCCGCGGCTATTGGCCAAGAAGAAATGCCGGTTGAGATGGGGCGTGTTTCCATTTTGCGTGACATGCTTGAAGCAGGAATCACGTCTCAACTGAACTCCACAACCGTGAACGGCCACGCGACTCAACGTCTTCCCAACAACTCGAACATCACGTTCAGCGGCATCAAAGCTGATAGGCTGATCATGGACATGAAGGACATCGCTGTCTCAACCGGCTCCGCATGCAGCTCAGCTTCTCCCGAGCCGTCGCACGTACTGCGTGCCACCGGTCTCCGAGATGAGGATGTGCTCTCATCGATCCGATTCGGATTGGGAAGGTTCACAACGGCGGAAGAAATTGAATACACAATCAAGAAGGTCGTGGAAACTGTGAGGACGATTCGTGAGAGGTCTTCTCTGTATCAACTCGCTCAACCATAAACCAACAACTGTAACAACCATGAAACAGCTCGACTACATACTGGCAAACGAAACAGAAGCACTCAACTTCCTGAAATCAAAGTACCCGATGTACCATCTCTCAAACATTTTCTTTCGGGATATTCAATATGGCATTCTGACGATGCTCGAGCGAAAGCACATGTCGGTTGGCTACGCAGATGCCGAGAAGATTGCCCGGGCATTTGTTGTCCAGCTTGAAAAGAAGAAGATCCTGAATCCAATGGACCGGCAGAGCTGGGTGCTGAACTTTCCCGACTTCAAGAAGCCGGCCGTGAAGCCTGCCGCCGCCCCGGTGAAGCCCGCTGCAAAACCAGCGGCGCCAGCTGCCGCAGCGCCGGGTGCGACAAAACCATCTCTGCCTCCGTTGAGTAGACCAGCGGCCGGCGCAACTCCGGCTGCAAAGCCTAGTGGGCTACCACCTTTGAAGAGCGCATCTTCGGCACCAAAACCAGCGGGGCTGCCGCCTCTGAGGAGTGCGACTCCAGTTGCGGCAAAATCAGCACCTGCGTCTCAACCACCTGCGCCACAAGCCCAAGCAGAAGCGGCGAAGCCTGAAGTGAAAACTGAAAGCGCATCTGCGGCACCAGCGACTGCAGCTGAAGCGCCAAAGCAGGCCGCTCCAACTCCTGCAGCGCATCCGCTTCCTCCGGGTGGTAGGAAGCCGTTGCCGCCTCTACGGAGTTCTGGACAGAAGAAATAGGAACAAGGAACATGAGCACCGAAACGAACCAGATAGAAGAGCTTGCGAACCGGGAATACAAATACGGGTTCGTCACCGACATTGAAGCTGATGCGGCACCAAAGGGATTGAACGAAGACATCATTCGCTTCATCTCTGCGAAGAAGAACGAACCGGAGTGGCTGACGGAGTGGCGACTGAAAGCGTATCGCCATTGGCTGACGATGGAGGAACCGACCTGGCCGAACGTGCACTACCCGAAGATCGACTATCAAGACATGATCTACTTCTCTGCGCCGAAGCAGAAGGATCGTCTGAAGAGTCTGAACGAAGTTGATCCTGAGCTGCGGAGGACGTACGAGAAGCTCGGCATCTCTCTCGCCGAGCAGGAGCGGCTCACTGGTGTGGCAGTCGATGCCGTGTTCGACAGCGTTTCCGTTGCAACGACATTCAAAGACAAGCTGAAGGATCTGGGAATCATCTTCGGATCGTTCTCTGAGGCAGTCCATGAGCATCCGGAGTTGGTGAAGAAGTACCTCGGCTCCGTTGTCCCGTCCAGCGACAACTTCTTTGCAGCACTGAACTCGGCCGTGTTCAGCGACGGTTCCTTCTGCTACATCCCGAAAGGCGTCCGCTGCCCGATGGAGCTTTCAACATACTTCCGCATTAACGCGGCGGAGACGGGGCAGTTTGAGAGGACGCTGATAGTTGCCGAAGAAGGCGCGTATGTGAGTTATCTTGAAGGCTGCACCGCACCGATGCGCGATACAAACCAACTCCACGCTGCGGTCGTTGAGTTGATCGCTCTCG
>CAYHRX010000180.1:4761-6776 GCA_964359075.1 uncultured Chitinophagales bacterium | reverse complement strand
GTGTATATCTTCTCAGCAAGGTTGCCAGGTTCGCTGTGGGTGAAAGGGCTACTCTTCGGTTTGATTCCGTGGTTTCTCGCGCAAGTAATGGTGAACCCCATGATGGGCGCCGGAGTCTTTTCTTCAAACACATTGTCGCCACTTGCGATGGTCATGGGAAGTTTGATGGGACACATGGCCTATGGTATGGTGCTGGGAGCCGCTTACGGTCGTCCCGCGCCTCGAAGTATTGCTGCTGCACCGCAGCATTTAACTAACCTCATCCAATAACATTCAAGAAAGGTACTACCATGAAAAAACTCGCTGTTGTTCTGGCAGCAGGACTGCTAAGTCTTCCGGTCGCTTTCACTCTCACAGCACAGGAGAAGAAAGCGATGAAAGAAATGAAAGAGGTCACCATCACCGGTGAAATCATCGACACGAAATGCTACGTCACCGGCATGATGGGTGGCAGAGGTGAAGAACACAAGCACTGCGCCATCGACTGCATCAAGGGTGGCTTGCCTGTGGGCATTGTCGAGGACAAAACAGACAAAGTGTACGTGCTTGTTCCCAAGTCTCCGGGAATGAAAGGCGCTAATGAAGAACTGGTGAAGTATGCCGCCGAAAGAGTGAAGCTCACGGGCAATGCAGTCGAAAAAGGCGGTCAGAAACTGTTTGTGTATACAAAGGTCGAAGAAGCAAAGTAGCAGTCCACCGCACAGGGGGGGAACCAATGTGTTTCTCCCCTGTTGTTGGCTAAGGCAAGAACCTCCCGGCAAGTCACATAGGAAAACAGTCTCATGAAACGCACACTTGCAGTCATAAGCTTGCTTCAGTTTGCTCTGGTTGTGAATCTCTACGCCCACCACGGCAAGAACTATTTTGTCACAGGAAGTTTTGAGACTCCTCGTGCCGGAAGCTGGCACGCATTGTTTGCTGCAGATTTTCGGAACCGTTTTGGCACGCAAGCGTACGAGATTGAACCCGGAGTCCTGTACGGCATCACCGACAGACTCGATGTGGAGCTGCACGCACACGGCGTCAGCGATGATGGTGCCTTTCATGCGGAAGCTATCGCCGTCGAGTCTCGTTTCAGCCTCTTTGGTCAGTCCTCCGGGAGTGATCGAGAGATCAAAGAAGAACACACCCGGCGGGGCATGGCCTTGCTGTTGGAATTTGAAAAAGGATTGAGCAATCAGCCCGATGCTTATGAAGCAAGAGCAATATTTGGCACCGAGCGGGGTGACTGTCAACTCGCGGGGAATCTCATCTGGCAGCAGGCGTTCGATGAGGAGCGCTCTCATGGAATCCGATACGCGCTTGGTGTGAAGCGAACGCTTTCCGCCAGTCTTGACATCGGCGTAGAGCTCGATGGAGCTTTTGATAGACTCTCTGCCGCGCGTTTCACTCCCGGCATGTTTGTCTCTGCAGGGGAGCAGCTCGATCTAAAAGTTGGTGCTTCCCTGCGAATGGGTTCCCTTTCAGACGACCCAATCATCCGCCTCGCCTTGGTGTACGGCCTGAACTGAGGCTGAAGATTCTTCTTTGCTTGACTGGGAACTTGCCGAGCCGTATCTTGTTATAGTATTTAAGAAACTGCTAAATTACTGTAAAGGGAAAGAGAAATGAGGAAAGTCTCCATCGAAGGCAAGCTGTGCATTGGCCCGAGCTTCTCCAGGGCTGAATTTACGATCATCAAACAGAACCTTGCCCGGCAGAAGGGTCTTGAGACATTGGCGTATCTGCTGGCGGTCGCTGGCAATCCCCAGCGACTGAAGATTCTCTACCTGCTGCATGCCCACAAAGAGATGTGCGTGTGCGACCTTGCGGAAGTCTTGCAACTTACGGACTCAGCTATCTCGCAGCACTTGCGGAAGCTTAAGGATAAGAACATCGTGAAGTCGCGCCGCAAGGGACAAACCATTTACTATTCCATTGTCGCGAACACGTTCACAGCAAATCTGGAGGATATGTTTGGGTGGGACGAAACAAAAGAGCGACACGCTTTGATACACGAGGAGGCTCTCTGATGG